>JBQCEX010000411.1:0-5458 GCA_051959855.1 Flavipsychrobacter sp.
GATCTGTTGCGCCAATCCATATATAGGCAACACCGCCACCGTCTTTTGCTTCTGTATAAGCAGATGAGATGCCACTTTTCTTAATGGCATCATATATAGCTACTTGCTCTGCCTGGTCGTTGATTTCTGCAAGGTGACCACCTTTGCGATAAGCTACCATAGCTGCGTCAGGCCAGGTCCTTTTCTCTTTAACTATTTCGTATTTTTTGCCATTGAAAATAAACGAGTAATTTGCTGCTTGCACAGGCAGATGGAAAAGTAAAAGGACTGAAGCAGTGAATATGATTTGTTTCATAATGAGTTGTTTTTTATAAAATTCGGATAAAAATTATTCCGTTACCATAATGAAAATAACTATATGTAAATTGATGTGGAAAAATAGTTTATATTTTAATGTTTTTATTTAAATTGTAATTTATTTATTTGCAGATAATAACGGTTTATGTTAATAAATATATAATAATCAATATAAGGCAATTAAGATTTTCATTAAAACTTGGAATATTTTTTGCTCTTTTAGGGACTCTTCGTATATTTGCTTCCCCTTTTTGGGGGCTGCTAGCACGTGCACAAATTATTGTTGACTAAATTTTGTTAATACAGATGTAACCTGTACTAAAAGTTGATGGCTTTTAGAACAGGATTTCTTTGTTTGTAAAATAGGAGTTTTTTTATATTATGGCTATACCACAAAAGCGAACCGCATCCGGCCGCGTTAACTTCGGCAAGATCCATGATGTAGCAGATACGCCAGATTTGCTGGCTATTCAGCTTCAATCATTTAAGGACTTCTTCCAATTGGAGACCACGCCTGATAAGCATAACAATGAAGGTTTGTTCCGTGTGTTCAAGGAAAACTTTCCTATCACGGATACCCGCAACATCTTCGTTCTGGAATTCCTTGATTATTTCATAGACCCTCCACGCTACACCATAGATGAGTGTATGGAGCGCGGTCTTACCTACTCAGTACCGCTGAAGGCCAAACTGCGCTTAAGCTGTAATGATGAGGAACACGTAGATTTTGAAACTATTGTACAGGACGTATTCCTGGGTAATATACCATACATGACACCGCGCGGTACCTTTGTTATCAATGGTGCTGAGCGTGTTGTTGTATCTCAGCTTCACCGTTCACCAGGTGTATTCTTCGGACAGAGCGTACACCCTAATGGTACTAAAATATACAGTGCACGTGTAATACCATTTAAAGGTGCATGGATGGAATTTGCTACGGACATCAACAATGTGATGTATGCGTACATTGACCGTAAGAAAAAGTTCCCTGTAACTACGCTATTGCGTGCAATAGGTTATGAAACAGATAAAGACATACTGGAACTCTTCGGTATGGCTGATGAAATAAAAACTGACAGGAAAAACCTGGAAGCTAATATAGGTCGCCGCCTGGCTGCACGCGTACTGCGCAGCTGGACTGAAGACTTCGTAGATGAAGATACCGGTGAAGTAGTGACCATAGAGCGTAACGAAGTAGTGCTGGAACGTGACAGCACACTGGATGAAGAAAACGCTGCTATGATAATGGAGATGGGCATACCAACCATCTTCCTGCAGAAGGAAGAAGTGAGCGGTGACTTCTCTATCATCTACAATACCTTAAACAAGGATACTTCAAACTCTGAACTGGAAGCTGTTCAGCACATCTATCGCCAGTTGCGTGGTTCTGACGCTCCGGATGATGAAACAGCACGTGGTATCATTGAAAAATTGTTCTTCAGTGATAAACGTTATGATCTGGGTGAAGTTGGCCGTTACAAGATCAACCGTAAACTGGGACTCGATATCAACCTGGATACGAAAGTATTGAGCAAGGAAGATATCATTTCCATCATTAAATACCTGGTGCGCCTAACCAACGGTAAGGCTGAAATAGATGACATCGATCACCTGAGCAATCGTCGCGTGCGTACAGTAGGCGAACAGTTGTTTGCTCAATTCGGTGTAGGTCTTGCACGTATGGCACGTACCATTCGCGAACGTATGAACGTGCGCGATAATGAAGTGTTCACGCCGATTGACCTGATCAACGCGCGCACACTTTCATCAGTTATCAACTCATTCTTCGGTACCTCACAGTTATCACAATTCCTTGACCAGACCAACCCACTGTCTGAGATCACGCACAAGCGTCGTATCTCTGCACTCGGCCCCGGCGGTCTGAGCCGTGAACGTGCAGGCTTTGAAGTTCGTGACGTACACTACAGTCACTATGGCCGCCTGTGTACCATTGAAACACCGGAAGGTCCGAACATCGGTCTGATCTCTACGCTTTGCGTACACGCACAGATAAATGAAATGGGCTTTATAGAAACTCCCTACCGTAAAGTAAAAGACGGTAAAGTAGATCTGAAGCACCAGCACTTCCTGAGCGCTGAAGAAGAAGATCTTGCCAAGATAGCCCAGGCGAATGTGCCGCTGGATGATAAAGGCAACTTCGTAGAAGACAAAATTAAATCGCGCCAGACAGGTGACTTCCCGATACTGGACCGCGAAGAAGTAGAATACATGGACGTGGCACCAAACCAGATCGTTGGTTTGAGTGCATCACTGATCCCGTTCCTGGAACATGATGATGCCAACCGTGCGCTGATGGGATCGAACATGCAACGCCAGGCTGTACCGCTGATCCGCCCTGAAGTGCCAATAGTAGGTACAGGTCTGGAAGCAAAGGCTGCCCGCGATGCACGTATACAGATACATGCGGAAGGCAACGGTGTGGTGGAATATGTAGATGCAAATGAAATACATGTTCGTTATGATCGCGGTGATAAAGCACGTCTTGTATCATTTGAAGATGATCTGAAAGTATATACGCTTACTAAGTATAAAAAGACCAACCAAAGCACCAGCATCACGCTGCGTCCATCTGTTCGCAAAGGTCAGAAAGTAAAAGAAGGTGACTTCCTTACTGAAGGTTATGCAACAAAAGATGGTGAACTGGCACTGGGCCGTAACCTGAAGGTAGCATTCATGCCATGGAAGGGTTACAACTTCGAGGATGCGATAGTAATCAACGAAAAAGTGGTGCGTGACGACTGGTTCACATCAATACACATTGATGAATACGAACTGGAAGTACGTGATACAAAACTGGGTGAAGAAGAACTGACTCCGGATATACCAAACGTATCAGAAGAAGCTACCAAGGATCTGGATGAAAACGGTATCATACGCATAGGTGCGCACGTGGGTGAAGGTGACATACTGATAGGTAAAATCACTCCTAAAGGTGAAACAGATCCTACACCGGAAGAAAAGCTACTTCGTGCCATCTTTGGTGATAAAGCAGGTGATGCTAAGGATGCATCTCTGAAAGCACCAAGTGGTACAGAAGGTACGGTGATCTACAAGCAACTTTTCCAGCGTGCCAAGAAGGATAAAAATTCTAAAGTGCGTGAAAAGACTGCACTGGAAAAAATAGAAAAGGTACACGAAAAGAACCTGCAGGACATACAGGCATTACTGCTTGAAAAACTGCAGATACTGCTCAAGGACAAATCTTCTGCAGGTGTAACCAACAATTTCGGTGAAAGTGTTATCAGTAAAGGCGGTAAGTTCAACTCCAAGACACTTACTTCTATCGATTATCAGAATGTAAATCCACTGGGATGGACAGGTGATAAAGAAACTGATGATTCTATCAACCAGTTGCTGCACAACTATAACATAAAGTACAACGAAGAACTGGGCCGCTACAAACGCGAAAAATTCAACCTGTCAATAGGTGATGAATTACCAGCAGGTGTACTGAAACTTGCTAAAGTGTACCTGGCCAGCAAGCGTAAGCTGAAGGTGGGTGATAAGATGGCAGGTCGCCACGGTAACAAAGGTATCGTAGCCAAGATAGTGCGTGAAGAAGACATGCCATTCCTGGAAGACGGTACTCCGGTTGACATAGTACTGAACCCATTGGGCGTACCTTCCCGTATGAACCTGGGTCAGATATATGAAACCATACTGGGCTGGGCCGGTGAAAAACTGGGTATGAAGTTCGCAACACCAATATTTGATGGTGCAACTACCGGTGAAATAGCTGACCTGATAGGACAAGGTAAATTACCTGAATACGGTCATACTTATCTGTATGATGGTGAAACCGGTGAACGCTTCCACCAGAAAGCAACGGTAGGTATTATCTACATCATTAAGCTGCACCACATGGTTGACGATAAGATGCACGCGCGTTCTATCGGCCCATACAGTCTCATTACACAGCAACCGCTGGGTGGTAAGGCACAGTTCGGTGGTCAGCGTTTTGGTGAAATGGAAGTTTGGGCATTGGAAGCATACGGTGCTGCCAACATACTGCAGGAACTCCTGACACTGAAATCAGATGATATAGTAGGTCGTGCCAAGACATACGAAGCCATAGTAAAAGGCGATAACGTGCCAAGAGCAGGTATCCCTGAATCATTCAACGTATTGGTGAATGAATTACGAGGCTTAGGTCTTGAACTGAAGTTTGAATAAATTATTACGGCAGAGGGTAGGGTAACCTTACCTTCTGCTTCAATACTAAAGACTATCAAAAATTATGGCTATAAAGAAAGATAACCGCCCTAAAGCGGGATTCAATAAGATCACTATCAGTCTTGCATCTCCGGATACCATTCTGGACCGTTCTTACGGTGAAGTGCTGAAGCCTGAAACGATCAACTATCGTACTTACAAGCCGGAACGTGATGGCTTGTTCTGCGAAAAGATATTCGGCCCTGTAAAGGATTACGAATGCTACTGCGGTAAGTACAAACGCATCCGTTATAAAGGCATCGTGTGCGACCGCTGCGGTGTGGAAGTAACTGAAAAGAAAGTACGTCGCGAACGCATGGGCCATATAAAGCTCGTAGTTCCTATTGTACACATATGGTATTTCAAGAGCTTGCCTAACAAAATAGGCTACCTGCTGGGTGTAAGCTCAAAGAAACTGGAAAGTATTGTTTACTACGAACGCTATGTAGTAGTGCAGGCGGGTGAAGCTGATGATATGATCCGTCAGAAACTGAACCTGCGTGATTCAGAAAGCACACATCAGCAATTGCTGACTGAAGATGAATACCTGGAAATATTAGACCAGCTTTCAAAAGATAACCAGCACCTGAATGATGATGATCCTAATAAGTTCATCGCTAAAATGGGTGCTGAAGCTGTGCACATGTTGCTGGGCCGCATAGATCTTGACTCATTATCTTATGATCTGCGTAATGCAGCTGCAAACGAAACGTCTCAGCAACGTAAGCAAGAAGCCTTGAAACGCCTGAGCGTGGTTGAAGCTTTCCGCGATGCAAATACACGCGTGGAAAACCGCCTGGAATGGACTGTAATGCAGTACATACCGGTTATTCCGCCAGAACTGCGTCCATTAGTACCACTGGATGGTGGTCGCTTCGCATCATCAGATCTGAATGACTTGTATCGTCGCGTTATCATCCGTAACAAC
>JBQCEX010000412.1:0-5176 GCA_051959855.1 Flavipsychrobacter sp.
CATACGGTAGCTACTACATTGCACGAACATATAGAAGTAGAGCATAAAGACCACACAATAACTGCAGCATATCTGCAATAAATCACACATTAAAAACACATAGCAACAAAAAGAAATGGCAATTACACTTGTTATTCATGGTGGTGCAGGCAATATTACCCCTGCAATGATGACTAAAGAACAGGAACAGCAATATAATGAAGGACTAAAATTAGCGCTCGACAAAGGATACTGTGTCCTGGAAAAGGGAGGTTCTTCGCTCGATGCAGTGGTAGCCGCTATAGCAGAGCTGGAAGATAACCCTATATTCAATGCAGGTCGCGGTTCTGTATTTACAAAGAAGGGATTGAATGAGATGGACGCGGCCCTGATGGATGGAAGTAACCTGGCGGCCGGCGCAGTTGCCGGTGTACGTAACATAAAAAATCCAATCAAACTGGCAAAAGAGATCATGCTACATTCAGGACATGTGTTTTTGAGCGGCAGTGGTGCAGCTGAGTTTGCATTGAAGCAAGGCATTGAACAAATGCCGGACGAATACTTTTTCAATAAATCACGCTACGATCAATGGGTGGAAATACGAGATAGTGATTTTTATCAACTAGACCATAAAGAAGATAATCTGAAAGGGCCATTACCTAATACAGATCATAAATTCGGCACGGTTGGCGCTGTAGCTTGTGATGCACAGGGAAATATTGCTGCAGGAACATCTACCGGTGGCATGACGAATAAAAGGTTTGGCCGCATAGGCGATAGCCCGGTAATAGGTGCCGGTACTTATGCTAATAACAAGACATGTGGCATTTCATGTACAGGTCATGGAGAATATTTTCTACGTGCGGTAGTAGCTCATGATGTTTCCTGTCTTATGGAGTATAAAGGATTGTCATTACACGAGGCTTGTAATGTGGTAATAAAAGACAAGCTGATAAAGATGGGCGGTGAAGGCGGCCTAATAGCTGTAGATGCGCAAGGGAATTATGAGTTCTGCTTCAATTCTGCCGGTATGTATCGCGCTGTACGTACTAATAGCGGAGTAGAGCAAATCGCTTATTATGGATAAATTTTTTAAGTATTTATTGCTTACGAATGATTAAGCCGGTGATTTGCCGGCTTTTATATTATTTTTGCGTTTCATAACAAAAACATAACGTAAAAATAATGAAGCGATTACCTGTCGCCCTTAGGTATATCTTTTCAATATATTTAATAGGCATTCTTTTCTTTTTTGTATTCAGGCTGGTATTGGTATTAAATAACCTGCACGCGGTAGTTCAACTGCCGGGTAGCATGAGCTTAATGCTTCGGGCATTTTTCATGGGGTTTCGTTTTGATACTGTAATAAGTGGCTACATGCTGGCTCTGCCGGCTGTAATATTGTTTATTGCCGAGCTCGGCAGGTTTTTATCGCGAGGATTGTTATTGACCATTCATGTTTTTATCTGTCTATTATACGTTATCTGCTTCTTTGGATGCTCGGCCGACATACCCTTTTATTATGCTTTCAGCAATCGCTTAAATATTACCATTCTTAACTGGACAGATTCACCAAAGTTCATGATGAAAATGGTAGTACAGGAATGGAGTTATCTTATCTATTTCTTCATGTTCCTTGTGCTTTCTGTACTGTACATTTTCATTGTAAAAAAAGTATACAATAAAAGTGTCGCGCGATTAAGGAATACGGATTTGAAAAAAGGTTTTGTTGTAAAATTTATTGCTTCTATAGTTGCATTAGGGCTAATGTTCTTAGGTATAAGGGGAAGGGTAGAGAAGAAGTCCCCTATCATGATTGGTACCGCCTATTTTTCCGACTATGATTTTCCTAACCAGGTAGGATTAAATCCTATGTTCACATTTATACATAGTTACCTCGAAACGCTAAAAGAGGAAAATAAAAAATTGAACCTGATGGCAGACAGTGCTGCAATTAAATTGACGCAACATGAACTGCATATAATGCCCGCAAAGTACAATGAACTATCTCCTATAGCACGAAATGAAACTTATGAAGAAGCGCCTGAAAAGCATAATGTGATAATAGTGCTGATGGAAAGTATGAGCGCCTATTATACAGGGCATACAGGAAATCCCAATCAGCTAACACCTAACCTGGATAGCCTCGCTGATCATGGTTACTATTTTAGCAATTTTTATTCCGCAGGTATTCACACATTCAACGGCATTTTCTCTACAGTATTTTCATTTCCCGCATTGTTAGCAAGGCACACCATGGTTGGCAGCACTATACCTAAATATACCGGTCTGCCATATGTCATGAAAAAGAATGGTTACGAAACGATGTACTTCACGACTCATGATGCGCAGTTTGATAACGTAGGCGGTTTTATGAAAGCTAACAATGTGGATCGAGTGGTAAGCTCTGCTGATTACCCGGCTGATGCAGTGGTTAGTGCATTGGGCGTACCCGACCATTTTATGTTCGATTATTCAATTTCAATATTTAATAGCTATTACGAACAACACAAGCCATTCTTTGCAGTGCTGATGACCGGCTCTAACCATGCTCCTTATGTTGTGCCTGATAATATTCCTTTCAAGCCTAAACATCTTGAAGTAAGAGACGGTGCTGTAGAATACGCAGACTGGG
This sequence comes from Flavipsychrobacter sp., assembly GCA_051959855.1. GTDB lineage: Bacteria > Bacteroidota > Bacteroidia > Chitinophagales > Chitinophagaceae > SZAS-30. The sequence goes on from JBQCEX010000412.1 coordinate 2,615, forward strand.
CTATAGGCAGATATATGGATAGCCTCAGCAAACAGCCCTGGTTTAATAATACAATTTTTGTTTTCGTGGCTGACCATGGAACGTTTGAAGATAATGGTTATCCTGGCTTACCATCATCACTTAACCATATCCCATTCATTATTTACTCTCCGCTTTTAAAAGATGCTCCTAAGGTAATTAATAATGTAGGCGGACAAATAGATGTATTTCCTACAATATGCGGCTTGTTGCATTTTTACTATACTAATAATACAATGGGGGTAGACTTATTGCATGACAAGCGACCATACATTTACTTCAGCGCTGATGATAAAATAGCAGTGGCTGATACAAGTATGTTGTTCCTGTGGAACAAAAATGGTGCTGAAGGACTATACCGTCTTAAAGAGCAACGTACAGATATTTTATCAGCGCATATTGCGAATGCAGATAGTATGAAGAATTATGCATTCAGCATGCTGCAAACTACCCAATGGATGTTACTAAACAATAAAACAGGCCCTGTGCTATAAGCGGTCTGTTTGTTTTCGACTCGTTAAGCAGTTTCTAAAATAATGTTAAACACTATTTGAAAGTTTTAGAATTTTAGACAGCAGCTGATATTTGCGGTATGATACAGCAAGTCAATACATATCGCAGAAAAAGCGCCGCAAAAGGAGCGATCGCATTTCGTGTAATTGTGGCATTTGCATTAGCTGCAGTTTTTATACCGATATATGTAATGGCAATATTAAAGGTGATAGAGATAATAAAGAACTAATTATTTTTTCCTTCTATCAGCCATCTGTTGCAGCGCTTCTTTTTCTTTTTCACTTAAGTCTTTAGGTACCGTTATCATCACGCGCACATAGGCATCTCCGCGCTCTTTAGGGTTATCATGCTGTGGCATACCCATACCTCGCAACCTGAAAGTTTTTTCACTATCTGTATTTGCGGGAATATTTATATTCAGTGTTTTATTGTCAATAGTGTGTACTGTAAGCTTACCGCCAAGCATAGCTGTAAAAGCATCCAATGGTTCATCAAAATATAGGTCATCCTCTTCACGTTCGTATTTATGATGCTTCTTAATATGCACAGTGATGTATAAATCCCCGTTTTCACCACCATTTATACCAGCCCTGCCTTTACCTTTCATCCTCAGTACCTGGCCTTCGCGGATGCCCGGTTTTAGCTTAAGGTTCAGCTTTTGACCGTTAAGATTTACCTGCCGAGTTGTACCCTCAAATGCTTCTTCCAGTGTCAATTCTGTTTCCGCTTGAAGGTCCTCACCCCTTGCGCGATAATTGCGCTGCCTTGCGCCGCCAAAACCGCTACCAAAGAGTGTTTCAAAAAAGTCGGAAAAGTGTTCACCGCCACCGCCGAAACCATATGAATGTCCACCGCCTCCCTGGTTTGCCCATTGCGAAAAGTCAAAATCTGATGGATTGCCGCCCTGGCGCTGATATTGTTGCCAGTTTTCACCTAGCTCATCATATTTCTTTCTCTTTTCAGGATCACCCAATACATCATTGGCCTCGTTAATATCCTTGAATTTCTCTTCTGCCTTTTTATCGCCCGGATTCTTATCCGGGTGATATTTTACCGCCAATTTGCGATATGCTTTCTTAATATCATCTTGCGATGCTTTCTTATCTACACCTAATATCTTATAATAATCTTTGTATTCCATAGTATAAAACTGTGTGTGCCATTATATTAACAATTATCATACCGCAAGACTTAGTTCGGTATTTTCTGTCATTTCGTCTTATAATAAAAAAGCACCGGGTTTTGCCGGTGCTTTTCGTTTCTATTATTTAATGCATATTAGAGGTTGCCTCTTTTTGCCTGTTCGCGTTCTATTGATTCAAATAAAGCCTTAAAGTTGCCGGCACCAAAGCTTTGTGCACCTTTACGCTGTATGATTTCGAAGAACAGGGTAGGGCGATCTTCTACAGGCTTAGTGAATATCTGCAGCAGATAGCCTTCCTCATCACGATCTACCAGGATACCCAGTTCATGCAACGGAGCAATATCTTCATCTATTCTACCTACACGGTTCAGCAGGTCTTCATAATAAGCATCAGGTGTGTTAAGGAATTCAACGCCACGGGCCTTTAATTCACGCACCGTCTTAATGATATCCTTTGTAGCTACTGCAATGTGCTGTACACCTTCACCTTCATAGAATTCAAGATATTCTTCTATCTGTGATTTCTTTTTTCCTTCAGCCGGTTCATTGATCGGGAATTTAACATAACCTTTGCCGTTGCTCATCACCTTACTCATCAAGGCTGAATATTCAGTATTGATCTGCTTGTCATCAAAAGAAAGAATGTTTGCAAAGCCCATTACATCTTCGTACCATTTCACGGTGTCATTCATCCTGTTCCAACCCACATTACCTACGCAATGGTCAACATATAATAAACCGGCTTCAGACGGGTTGTATTCACTTTTCCATTCTTTGTAGCCTGGTAGAAATACGCCTTTATAGTTTTTGCGTTCTACAAACAGGTGAATAGTTTCGCCATAGGTATAAATACCGCTCATGCGCACTTCACCAAACTCATCCGATTT
>JBQCEX010000413.1:0-6393 GCA_051959855.1 Flavipsychrobacter sp.
CTATTATCGGTAATGGGCTTGTAACAAACAGCAATAAGACGGGCGCCATTGCTGCAGTAGTTGGTATAGTATTGCTTAATGGCGTCTTTGTTCAGATCAACAATATTGCCCTGCTCATCTGTAGCTTTTGTGCAGATGTCCAGTATATTGTCAACAGCGCCTTTGGTGATCATGGTGAGCGCAGCGTTGTTAGATACAACAATGCTGAGGCGCTTGCGGATGAAGTCGTAGGGTATCTCGTCGACTTTAGTGTAGTCATTTGTAGTGCTGTCTATTTGCTTCAGCGCTTCGTCGATAGGATTTGAGAAGCCGTTCTGAAAGCTGGCGTTGAGGAAGGCGTATAGCTTTATCTTATCATCGGGTTTGCCATAGCTGTTCACTACCTCTTTTACTTTTATGGTGCCTTCCGTGATCGTGCCTGTCTTGTCAGTGCAGAGGATATTTACCTCGCCGAAGTTGAAGATGGATGAGAGCTTCTTGACAATGACCTTCTTCTTGAGCATGCGCCTGGCGCCGGCAGACATGGCAAAGGTCATGATGGCGGGCAGCAGCTCTGGCGCCATACCTACTGCTATGGCCAGGGCAAAGAGTATAGACTCAAATAAAGGACGTTTGAAATAGATATTGACAGAGAGAATAACGACCGCAAGTATGATGGTGACCTGCATGAGGAAATAGCCAAAGCGCTTGATGCCTTTCTCGAAAGCAGTTTCCTCGCTCTTAGTGAGGCTGTGCGCCATCTGGCCGAAAACGGTGTCCTTGCCGGTGTTGACCACCAGGGCTTTAGCAGTGCCGCTAACTACATTCGTGCCCTGCCATAGGCAATTGCTCTTTTGTGCAATAGGCGTGTCATCGGGCAGCTCGGCAGGGGCCTTTTCTACAGGATAAGATTCTCCTGTGATGGAGCTTTCGTTGACATGCAGCTCGTTATCTTCTATCAGGCGGCAGTCTGCGGGAATGATATCGCCTGCATTAAGTACAATAACATCACCAGGGACGATCTCCTCTATTGGTATTTCAGATTCTTTGCCATTGCGGATGACGCTGCTCCTGAGCTTGATCATCTGCTGAAGCTGCTCCACTGCCCTGCCAGCATTGAGCTCCTGCCAGAAACCCATGAGACCGTTGGCCAGCAAGATAAAGACAATGATGAGCGTATCGGTAGCCTGACCGAGAAAGGCAGACAGCACCACAGCAACCACCAGCAATAACACAAGCGGGTTGGTGAACTGGCTGATGAACAGCTTAACCTCCCGCTGAAAGCGGGATGGTGTTTTGACAGACTTCTGGCGAAGTGAAAGACGCTGTGCTGCAACATCGGCAGCCAACCCCTGTGTGGCAGAAGTGTTCAGCTGCTGCAGCAGGTCGTCTATCTTGGCTTGCGAAAAGGTATCAGGCATATGGCGGCATATAGCACAAAAGGCAAATAAAGATAACGCATTATGCCATCTTTAATATACCTGAACGATAGCTTTACCCTATGTGTGTGCTGTGGCTTAGCGGCAATGTTTACAGTGTGCATGGTGTTCCAACTTGCTGTTTATTATTTCCAGTTGTTCTTTCACGGCATCGCGCATTTCGTCGAGCTTGTCGCGGCTTTCTTCGATCTTGTCTTCAAGCAGGCTGCAAATATTCTTGCTTTGCCTCATGAGGCGCCTGCGCGTGCGCGTGCCTTTGTCGGGGGCATAGAGTCCGCCGATGGCCACACCGGCGGCAGCTACTACTGATAGTGTTGTTAATATTTTGATTGCTTTGCTCATAAGTTTATTTTTTATAGAATGTAATTAGTTAATTACCTGGCAACGAGCCCGCCATCTATTGTTAGTTCGGCACCCGTGACATATGATGCCTCGTCTGATGCCAAGTATAGTGCGCCGTAGGCTATTTCAAGCGGCTGACCTATACGCTCCATAGGGCATATGTTCTTTATTAGTTGATCGGAGTCAGGCGTTGTTAATATGGATTCTGTCATGGGGGTGAGGACACCACCGGGGTGGATGGAGTTGACACGGATGTTGAATTTAGCCAACTCAACCGCATTGTCTTTGGTGAGTAGCCTGAGGCCACCTTTGGAGGCAGTATAAGCAGGGCCATTGCCACCTACCAGGCCTGCTATAGAGTCTATATTTACGATAGAACCCTTGCCTGCTTTTTTCATGTAGGGGACGACCATTTGAGTGCCGAGGAAAGGGCCGGTGAGGTTGATGGCTAATACTTTATTCCACATAGCCTCGGTGGTGTTCTCTAAATTTTCACCTGCGGGGTAAATACCTGCATTGTTGATAAGAATGTCTATATGGCCAAAAAGTTCGAGTGTTTTGGCTACTATGCGGTCCCAGCTTGCTTTGGAGGCAACGTCATGAAATGAATACTCAATCTCGAGCCCGTCTACCTTGGCTTTTTCTACCCAGGTGCGCAGCTTGTCTTCCTGCATATCAGTGGCCATGACCTTTGCGCCTTCTTCAGCAAACAGCTTTGCTTCGGTTGCGCCCATGCCGCCTGCGGCACCTGTTACAATAGCTACTTTATTTTGGAGTCGTTTCATATCTTATAATACCAGTGGTTTAAGTCTTGCTTCTGCTATGCTGATGTTTTCAATACCCTTCATCAGCGCATCGGGATTGAAGGAGATGCTGTCTATGCCTTTATCCACCAGAAACCTGGCAAACTCAGGGAAATCACTTGGCGCCTGGCCGCAAAGGCCAATCTTAACATGTAATTTTTTAGCCTTCTCAATTACCAAGCCTATCATCTCCTTTGCAGATTTATTTTGTTCGCTGAACAGGTTGGCTATTATGGCAGAATCCCTGTCAATACCCAATACTAATTGAGTGAGGTCATTTGAACCTATAGAAAAGCCATCGAATATCTGCGCGAAATCTTCAGCCTGAATGACATTGCTGGGTATCTCTGCCATTACATACACCTCCAGATCGTTATCGCCACGCTTCAGGCCAAACTCTTCCATTACCGCAATTACTTTCTTACCCTCTTCGACTGTGCGACAGAATGGGATCATGAGCTTGACGTTGGTGAGGCCCATTTCATTGCGTACTACTTTCATTGCTTCACATTCAAGTCTGAAACCATCTTTATATAGCGGATTATAATAACGGGACGCGCCCCTGAAACCCAGCAGCGGATTTTCCTCTACAGGCTCAAAGTCTTTGCCACCTAACAGGTTTGCATACTCATTAGTCTTAAAATCGCTCATGCGAACGATTACATCTTTGGGGTAAAAGGCTGCCGCAATGGTGGCAACGCCCTGGGATAGCTTATCAATGAAATAAGACTCTTTATTAGTGTATCCAATGGTGAGCGCTTCTATTTTTTGTTTTACTGACTGATCCTTTATTTCATTGAATTTTACCAATGCCATGGGATGTATCTGTACCGCGTGGTTGATGATAAATTCCATGCGCAGAAGGCCTACCCCGCTGTTGGGATACATAGCGAGCTTGAATGCTTTTTCAGGGTCTGCAACAATGAGCATGGCTGAAGTGAATTCCGGCAGCCTGGTACGGGAAGCGTCTATTGAAGTTTCCTTCCATTGAAGTTCACCTTTATATATTTTACCTGTTTTGCCTTCGGCACAAGAAACTGTTATTAAATCGCCATCCTTAATAAGTTGCGTTGCATTGCCTGTGCCTACTATTGCAGGTACGCCTAACTCGCGCGCCACAATAGAAGCGTGACTTGTACGGCCGCCTCTATCTGTTACAATAGCCGAGGCTTTTTTAAGGATGGGATCCCAATCGGGGCTGGTTAATTCTGTAATTACAATATCTCCCTGCTTTACTTTATCAGCATATTCAGCAGAAGGCAATATGCGTGCAATACCGGTTGCTATCTTGCTTCCTATTGCTTCTCCATGTGTTATTTCCTCGCCTTTTTCCAGCAAAGTATATTCAGTAATCCGTAAGCGATCCTGCTGGCTATGCACTGTTTCAGGGCGCGCCTGTACAATGAATAATTCATTTGTAAGACCATCTTTTGCCCATTCAATGTCCATTGGCATTTTATAGTGCTCTTCAATTAGCAGGGCCCATTGCGCGAGACGGCTTATCTCTTCATCTGACAAAACAAAGCGGTTTCGCAAATTGAGAGGTGTCTCTTTATTTATGGTGGTAAGAGCGGCATTTTCTTCTGCATAGACCATTGTCAGCTTTTTATCGCCCATGCGCTTTTGGATAATGGATCGCCAGCCTGCTTTCAGCGAAGGCTTGAATACAAGAAATTCGTCGGGTGAAACAGTGCCTTGCACGATATTTTCTCCTAAGCCCCATACACCTGCAATGTGTATGACATTGCGGAAACCAGATTCAGGCTCCAGGGTGAAACAAACACCAGAACAAGCTTTATCTGCACGCACCATGCGTTGCACACCGGCAGACAAAGCGATTTTAGCATAGTCAAAATGGTTATCCTCCCGATACTTTATGGCCCTGTCTGTATATAGTGAAGCAAAACATTTCTGTACTGCTTTCACTACAGCATCTTCACCTTGTATATTCAGGTAAGACTCATGCTGGCCGGCAAAGCTTGCCTGTGGCAAGTCTTCAGCGGTTGCGCTGCTTCTTACTGCTACCTCGGAAATACCTTGTGCCTGCAATTCTTTATAGGCAGCTTTAATTTCAGCCTCCAGATCGGGCGGCATTTTTGCAGTATATAAAAGTTTTCTAGCTACCAGGCCTACTTCCCTGAGGTTAGTAAAGTTTGTTTTGTCCAGTTTTCTGAATAGCTGTTCCAGTGATTTCCTGAGGTCATTGTGATCAATAAAGTACCAAAAGGCAGTAGCGGTGGTAGCAAATCCTGAAGGTACTTTTATGCCCTTTGCGGATAGCTGATTATACATCTCGCCCAGGGAGGCATTCTTGCCACCCACAACAGGTACATCTTTGTTGCCTATTTCATTAAATGTTTTTATGTACTGTCCCATACAACCTAGTTTTAGAGAGGTAGTTCAAAGGGAAAAATTTATTTGCGGTATGGTAATGAGTCTTGTCAGCTCATGGCATGATTATCATCATGATAGGTAGTTGACAATAGTCAGCATGGAAGAATGGATAAAAAATAGTTTTGCTTTATGAATTTTAGATTGTTTGCCAGGTTCATTTTGGTACTGATATTTTTCCTAAGCTCAAACATACATGCTCAACAAAAAGTCAATAACACAGCAGCTACAATAAATGAGCGAATTCATCAGGTACCTGTGCTATGCTACCACCAGATACGCGACTGGACCAATAGCGACTCTAAAAGCAGCCGGGTTTATATAACACCCATCAACGCGTTTAAAGACCAGATGCAGGCATTGCAAAAAGCAGGCTACCATAGCATTTCACCAGATCAGCTTCTTGCATACGTACTCAAAGGGTCTGCGCTACCCGCTAAGCCTATTTTGCTGACATTTGATGACGGAACACTAAGCCAGTATGAGACTGCATTACCTGAGCTGCAAAAGGCGAGATTTACAGCCACTTTTTTTATTATGACTGTCACCATTAACAGACCGCGATATATGAGCCGCGACATGATAAAAACATTAGTAAGCAAAGGCTACACTATAGGCTGCCATACGTGGAACCACCAGCCCGTAACAAAATATACGGCAGCCGACTGGGAAAAACAATTAGCGCAACCTACTAAGGAACTGCAGGAAATAACCGGCAAACGGATGATCTATTTTGCCTACCCTGATGGTCTGTATAACAACAAGGCCTTTCAACCTTTGAAAAACGCAGGCTATATAGCAGCATTTCAGCTCTGGGGCAGATCAGATGAAACGCAGCCACTACTTTGCATCAAACGGATGATAGTAGATAGTCATTGGACAGGGTCTATGCTTGTAAAGGAAATTAATGCCAAGTATCACCAATAGAACATATATACGCCAAGAATATTAGTTTAGCTAAACAATATTTTATGGCTATGTTTTTATCAATTAGTATATTGAAAGAGAATAGATTAACATGCACAAAGGATTTTCCAACAACAGAGAAGAAAAACACAGTATGCCACGTTTCACAACCGCTTTTGTCGCCCTTGCTTTAGCCTTAGTAAGTTGCCAGGATGGTGAAGCAAAAAAAGTGGACAGCCATGCAACTATAAAAACTGAAAAAAAGGAAAAAAATAAAACTGCTGCAACAACGCCTGCCCCCAAACCTGCAGTTGAAGAAAAGAAAACATTACCTCCATCTGACACAGCACTATATACAAAACTGATGCTGCACCTGGTGCATGATAAACCAAATGACAAATGGCCTGTAAAAACAGGATATCCTTTGCCGGGCGCTATATTGCCCTATAAACGTATAGTGGCTTACTATGGCAACTTCTACTCGAAAGGTATGGGTATATTAGGAGCACTGCCGGTAAATGAAATGATTGCCA
>JBQCEX010000414.1:0-6485 GCA_051959855.1 Flavipsychrobacter sp.
CAACTATGAGATATACGGAGGCACACCGATCCTTGGTATCAATAGTCCTGTAGTTATTGGCCACGGTATTTCGCATGCATTGGCTTTCAGAAATATGATCGAGCTAACCAGCAAGATCATTAGCTCTAAACTGATAGATGCATTCAAAACGCATTTTGCCCAGGCAACAGCATAATTATTTTATTCCTTTCAAGTTTAATACATTGTCCAGTAATTCATCTGGTCCTACATCGTTTATGCTTTTATTGTAGTTATATTCAGTAGTGGAGGCTGTTTTCAGGTCTATAAGCCAGATGGTAGGAGTAAAATTATCGTCGCCATCTTCGGTTGTTAATCCAAACAACACTATTCTTTCATTATCCAGCCAACCGGCCTTGGCTACAAAGCAGGGGGTACCGCAAAAGAATACCCTATAGCGCGTATTTGTCTTTTTATCTATTACTGCCACCTCCTGGTCAGCTTCAGTGGCGCCGCGTATCACTTTCCCATTTTTATCTATACTTAATACCAGGAAATAACTAAAGAGATCTATAAATCTTGTTGAGTCAAAATTATAGACCAGCAAGCGTCCATATTTTTTATAAAAGCTTTTATCGAGATTTACTTTACTGCTCAGAAACTCATCGTTATATTCACTAAGGTATTCAAAGCTATCCAGTGAAAATTGTGCATCCTTTTCCTTGTATGTATTGCCCCATTCTTTATACAGTTGGGGTTGTTCTTTTACTCTATTAAGCAGGCTGTCTGCCAGGTATTCTTTTTCTTCAGCTTCACTCATCTCCGCATTGTTATTTTGCTTTTGCTTATAGCGGCATGCAGAAAGCAGGAACAATATTGTTATGCAGTAAAGAAATAATGAGTACGAGCGCCGCATAAGAAAAATTAAATATGCATCATTATCACAAGTTAATAATGTTTTTTTAGAATATTTAGTGCGATTCGTCAATAAGACATACCTATTTTTATACTGTATTATGAAGAATATTTATTGTATCAGTGGACTGGGGGCAGATGAACGGATATTTAAAAAGCTTTCCGTTGAAGGGGTGAACTTTATATACGTGCCGTGGGTGAAGCAAACGGATAAAGATACTGTAGAATCTTACGCGGCTAAGATGGCAGCTACTTTACCAGAGCCCAATCCTGTTTTGCTGGGATTGTCTTTCGGTGGGATGCTTGCTATTGAAATAGCTAAAATAATGCCTGTTAATAAGGTATTTCTTGTTTCTTCCGCAAAGACTAAACAAGAGCTTGGTGAAGATCCGGGTATCCTAAAATTCTTAATTAAGTATCAATTGATTCCCTTTGGAATTCTTAAATATTTTCCGAACAAATTTTTCTATGATCATTTTGGGGCAAAGACACCTGAAGAGAAAAAGATGTTAGCAGGCATATTGCATGATACCGATGCCCAATTTCTTAAATGGGCATTGAAGGCAATTCTTATATGGGAAAATGATACGTACACTAATAACTATGTACAAATGCATGGTACCGCCGATAAAGTAATTGCACCGGAGCATGTAAATCCTGATTATTGGCTGAAGGGTGGCACACACATTATGGTATATAATATGGCTGAGATAGTAAACGATATTATTGCCCGTCATTTGCCTGAATAAAGGGTATATAGTCACGTTTTGTTTCAAATTGTTTAAGGTAAACACGCTTGTATTTTAACAGCTTATATATAGATTGTTAAAACAGCATATCTGCTTTATAATAATTGGTTTATCGGTTCTTTTTTCGTTAATTTTGTAGTGATTACAAACTGGGTTATCGCCTTTGTTCTCAGGGGAGGAAAGTCCGGACAGCTAAGAGCAGCGCACCACCTAACGGGTGGGGTTTCGGTAACACGAAATACAGATAGTGCCACAGAAAATAACCGCCCTGCAAAGGGTAAGGGTGAAAATGTAGGGTAAGAGCCTACGCTGAGTATTGGCAACAATAGACAGGGGTAAACCTTGCGTGCTGAAATGCCAAATAGGCGAACGTTTGAGGGCTGCTCGCCCGATGTTCGTGGGTTGGCAGATAGAGGTGCCGTGCGAACGGCATCCCAGATAAATGATAACGACTTCGGGATCATACGAGGTTACAGAATCCGGCTTATAGGGTTTGTAGTTGTTTTGGTTAAATGATGTGAGCGCCGGTTTTGTCCGGTGCTCTCTTTTTGTATGCAATCTCATCTTGGTTTCCTGCTAAAGTTTTCTAAACATTAAACCTGGCATACAAATTTTACTCTAACTGTAAAAGGAACTAAAATCATCGTTTATGAAGAGCATCACGAAAACATTTTTTGCATTTGCTATAGCTATGACTTGCCTGTCATACCATAGCAATGCACAGCTGATAGTGAATATAAGACCGGCAAGACCAGTATATGTGAGGCCGGTAGCGCCCAGCCCGCGACATGTGTGGGTAGATGAAGAATGGCGCGAACGCAATGGCCATTATGAATTTGCGGGTGGTCATTGGGTTGCAGCACCCCGCCCGGGTGCAATGTGGGTACCGGGACATTGGGTGCGCCGTCCACGTGGTTGGTTTTGGAGACCAGGCCACTGGCGTTATTAAAATATTTAAAGGGCTCGTAAGAGCCCTTTCTTATTTCTTTACATTTAGTTCTCTGTCGGCTGACTGACGTTCTACCATCCAACCGGGGTATTCCTTTTTAAGGGCGCTTACCTCGTCCAGCTTTTTCAAATCATCCTCACTAAGTGTTATTTCTGTGGAATGAATATTGTCCTTCAGCTGCTCTAACTTTTTTGCGCCAATAATAGTACTGGTTACTTGTTTTTGATGTCGTACCCAGGCCAGGCCTATTTCTGCTACTGATACATTGTGTTCCTTTGCTATTTCCTGCATCACATCTATTATGTCAAAGGCTTTGTTTTTATCTATCGGCGGAAAATCAAAAACAGTTCGCCTGCTGCCTTCAGCTTTTTGATGCTCCCGCGTAAATTTCCCCGACAGAAAACCTCCCGCCAATGGACTCCAGGGCATTAATGGCAGATCCTGATCTATGGCCATTGGTATAATTTCTCTTTCAATATCCCTACCGGCCAGTGAGTAAAAATATTGCAGTGCTTTAAACTTATGCCATCCATTTACAGTTGCTATTCCCTGTGCCTTCATTACCAGCCATGCAGGCCAGTTACATACGCCCAGGTAGCGCACTTTTCCTGCAGCTACTACATCATTCAGCGCATGCATTATTTCTGCTACCTCTGTGTACGGATCTACACCATGCAAATACAAGACATCTACATGATCTGTCTGCAATCTTTGCAGGCTTTCGTCTATCGACTGCATAATATGATAGCGGGAAAGACCGGCATTATTCACGCTTTCGCTCATACGTGCTCTTACTTTTGTAGCAAGAACTACATCATGTCTTTTTACCTCTAAATTTTTAAGGGCAGCACCCACCAACTTTTCAGATTCGCCGTATGAATAAACGTTGGCAGTATCTATAAAATTGATTCCTGCTTCTAAAGCTGTTTTTATTATATCATCTACCGCTGCCTGTTTTAAAGTGCCTATTGCCTCCCAATATCCTTCACCGCCAAAGGTCATTGCCCCGAGGCATAGTTCAGACACGGCCAGGCCTGTTTTTCCGAGATAATTGTATTTCATGAGTAAGAATTTATGCTAATATCGCCCTGTTAGTTTATAATCCGATATGAAAAAAATTATGTAGCGATAATTTAATTCTGTGGGCCGTTTGGCACACTTTTATTGCATTGGATTAAAAGTAAATAGAACTCATTAATCAGTCTTAATAACTACGCGTTCTATGAAAGAACAACTGAATCAAAAGGAAGTCAATCATTTATATTTTGAAGTTGCACCAAATGTCTGGGGAACCAAAGACATTTTTGTCAACATGTACATCATCCGCAATCCGGAGACTAACAACTGGGTTTTAATAGACACTGGTCTGAAGTCTTCAGGTTCGCGGATAAAAAAGGTTGCCGCAGCTTTATTTGGGCCGGATAGTGCACCCTCAGCTATTATCCTTACGCATGGCCATTTCGATCATACAGGCTCGCTCATCAGGCTGGCTGAAGAGTGGGATGTCCCTGTGTTTGCGCATTACCTGGAAATGCCTTATCTCACCGGCCGTTCGTCATACCCACCACCTGATCCTTCTGTTGGTGGTGGCCTTATGTCTACTATGTCGTGGATCTATCCCAAGAAGCCTATTAATATAGAAAGTCATTTGCAGATATTGCCACCCGATGATAGTGTACCATTCCTGCCTGAGTGGACTTATATCTATACGCCTGGTCATGCACCTGGCCATATCAGTTTATTCCGGCGAAAAGACAAGGTATTAATTGCAGGTGACGCTTTTGTTACTACCAACCAGGAGTCTGTCTGGTCTGTAATGAAACAGGCAAAAAAGATCTCAGGACCACCTAAATATTTTACCTATGATTGGGAAGCTGCCCGTAATTCCGTTCGGCATCTGGCAGACCTTAACCCCCGCATTGTAGCCACAGGGCATGGCCGCCCGATGACGGGCGAGGAGATGCAGATCGCGCTAACCAATCTTGCTGCCCACTTCGATGATGAGGCATTACCTAAACATGGTCGCTATGTGCATGATGCTGCTGTAATAGATGCAAGCGGCGTGATGTATGTGCCACCTAAACAACAACAGCGTTCTATGTTTTGGCTTGTGGTTGGTGTTTCAGTGGCTGCTGCCACAGTAGCGTATGTGCTCGTTAGCCAAAGCAGAAAAAAGAAATCATTGTTAGATCGTTTGCTTTCTTAGCTAAATATTTATTTATATCCATATATTTATGCGCACAAAGAGGATATAATTGAAGCGCATAGTTAAGAAGCATCCGCTTGCCGTTCGTTGGTTCCATTGGATCAACTTTCCTTTGCTTGCCATTATGATATGGAGCGGCCTGCTTATATACTGGGCAAATGATGTATACCGTGTAGGCTGGGGCGACAAAACAATGCTGAAATTTTTCCCTCAATCTGTTTATGCTGCGTTGCATCTTTCCTACAAGCTGGCTTTTGGAATGGCAATGCATTTTTTCTTCATGTGGCTATTCTTTGTAAATGGCCTTCTGTATGTTTTGTATACATTCATTTCAGGCGAGTGGCGCTACCTAATGCCCAATAGACACTCATTTAAAGAAGCATGGTTTGTGGTACTGCATGATCTGCATTTAAGAAAAGAAGCCCCGCCGCAAACCAAATACAATGCAGCCCAGCGCATAGCATACAGTGCCATTATAGTAATGGGCTTTGGTTCCATTATAACAGGACTTGCTATCTATAAGCCTATTCAGCTTTATTGGCTTTGCGCTGCATTAGGCGGCTACGAAGCGGCCAGGGTAGAGCACTTTATTTTAATGATAGGCTATTGCCTGTTCTTCTTAATGCATGTGGTGCAAGTTATACTCTCCGGCTGGAACAATTTCCGCGCGATGGTTACGGGTTTTGAAGTAGTAAAGGACAATCCAATTACTACTGAAGAAGTAATAAATGAAAAGCCATGAGCAAACAACGTAAGCAAAAAACAATAGAGCAGCAGATAAGGAGGCGCACAGTTATTTCTTTTGTTGTGTTCTTTGTATTGCTGTTTGCAGGTTACATAGGCTGGAGATGGCTTAACGGGCAACCGGACGCTGATGGAGTACCTAAGCCATTGCGCATAGGCTATGAGAAAAATGAATCTGTTTTTCGCAATATATTCAGCAAAGATCATTTAGCTAAAACCTATACTAAAAAAGAAGCGGTAAAGCTGGTACGGGTGAATGGCAGCTTGGGCCTGGGTGACGGTTTCGATTACAAGCATTGGAAATTAAAGGTTGTCCGTAAGCCCGGGGATACACTATACATTTCATTGAATGACTTGCGTGCTTTGCCGAAAACAGAAGTGATTTTCGACTTTAAATGCATAGAGGGCTGGAGCCAGGTGTCGCACTGGGGTGGGGTAAGGTTCAGCGATTTTGTAAAAAAATACAATCTCGATCCGCAGGCAGGTATGAAGTATGTAGGCCTTATAACACCTGATAAAGGCTACTATGTAGGTATAGATATGCAGAGCATGATGCAGCCGCAAACAATATTATGTTATGAGATGAACGGCCAGTTTCTTCCCTTAAACCAGGGTTTCCCGTTGCGTCTTATTATCCCCGTAAAATATGGCATCAAACATCTGAAGCGAATAGGCACTATGTACTTCAGCAATACGCCGCCCCCTGATTATTGGGCAGAGCAGGGCTATGACTATTATTCTGGACTTTAGTATGAAGAGAAATATAGTTATTAACAGTACGTTCTTATTTGTCATTGCAGCTATTCTTGAAATGACTTTGCATGAATGTGCTCACCTTATTGCTGCTATGTTGGTGCATGCAACACCTATTCTTTATCACAATTACGTTCACTACAATCTGGATGGCCACAAGCCTGCAGATGCCATATTTTGTGCAGCTGCCGGCCCCTTATTCAGCCTTATT
>JBQCEX010000415.1:0-3727 GCA_051959855.1 Flavipsychrobacter sp.
GCAGACCATGGTGCTGCCTATTACTTCAGCATACAAAATGGTAAAATGATGCGTGCTAGGCTTAACGCGTCAGGCAGTGTAGATAGTTTCGCTCGTATTGATCCTATAGGCGGACATGGCTACCAGTTTAGTAACCCATACGTTATTGATCCCAATAATAACAACATTATGTACTTGCCCGCAGGTACAGCTCTTTGGCGCAATAATAATTTGGCAGGCATCCCTTATGCCGGCAATTGGGATTCTATTACTACTAACTGGACCATGTTCCCCGATACGCTTACCTCTGGTGCTACCATTACTGCCATAGCTGTATCTAAAACACCGGCTAATAGAGTATATTATGGCACTTCAGCAAAAAAAGTATATAGAATTGACAATGCTAATACAGGAACTCCAGTGGCTACAGAAATAACATCCACAGCAAGCTCAGCCCTATTCCCTTCAGGCGGCAATGTGAGTTGTATCGCAGTCGATCCGAATAATGCTGATAATGTGATGCTCGTGTTTTCCAATTATGGTGTTTATAGCCTGTTCTATTCATCAAATGGCGGTACTTCATGGATTAAAATAGGTGGTAATCTTGAGAAAGGTACGACGGCAGCACCTGATGGGCCGTCATGCCGCTGGGCAAGTATTATACCTGTAGCAGATGGTACAATATACTTGGTCGGCACCTCGGTAGGCTTATTTGCTACAACTGAGCTTGCAGGGACATCTACGGCATGGACACAGCAGGGCGCAGACAATATCGGCGCTTCAGTAGTAGACATGATCGATTACCGTTCTACCGATGGGCTGGTTGTCATTGCAACGCATTCAGGTGGTATTTATTCATCTCATGTATCCAGTGTCAGCGATGTAAGTGTACCACAGATTGCCAATATTGCAAACTTTGATCTTACAGCATATCCTAACCCATTTAGCAGCTGTACTAACATAACGTTTAACTTAGAAGAAAAAGCACATGCAAGCATCGTTTTGTATGATGCTATGGGTAAGGCTGTAAAAGTTATCGCTGATAAGGATATGAATAGTGGAGATCAGAAGTACATTTTATCGCGCAATAGTTTAGCCTCAGGCATTTACTATTGTACGCTCAATGTAGACGGACACGTTCAAACGAAAAGTATTGTTATATCGAATTAGATTGTATGTCTAATTGTAAGTTTTTTTAAATCTGAAAAACCTCATAAATTACTCGTGAAAACAGTACAGCTATGAAAAAAGTTGGAATAATCGGTTCAGGCAGCGTAGCAAAGTCATTAGGGCATGGCTTCATTAAACACGGTTATGAAGTAATGCTTAGTTCACGCGATATTAGTAAGCTAAGTGATTGGAAGGAACAGGTTGGAGAAAAGGGTAGAGTAGGTTCCTTTACGGATGCAGCAAAATTTGGAGAGATAATTGTACTGGCAGTAAAGGGTACGGGGGCCGAGGAAGCGGTAGAAGAAGCAGGTCCGCAGAATTTAAATGGCAAAACTGTAATTGATACTACGAATCCTATTGCAGATGCACCACCTGACAATGCTGTGTTGAAGTTCTTTACCAGTCTTGATGAGTCTTTAATGGAACGCTTACAGGAACGTTTTCCAGATGTTAATTTTGTAAAGGCATTCAATACTGTAAACAATGCACTTATGGTAAATCCTAAGTATAAGGAGGGTAAACCAAGCATGTTTATTTGTGGAAATAATGACCATGCAAAAGATGAAGTAAAACATATATTGAATTTATTTGACTGGGAAATTGAAGACATGGGCAAGGTAGAAGCATCACGGGCTATAGAGCCACTTGCTATGCTATGGTGCATACCTGGTTTTTTGAATAATCAATGGCTGCATGCATTCAAATTATTAAAACCATAACACTATAACCCTTACGGGGTTAATTTATTTTCATTATTCCTTCAATACTTTGCATTGAAGGAATTTAACTTTAATAAAAATGGAACCAATTATCACAATCAAACATCTGGGTAAGCAATACGCGGGTAAAACCGTGCTGAATGATATTAACCTGGATATTTATTCCGGCCAAATAATTGGCTATATAGGCCCTAATGGTGCAGGTAAATCAACTACGGTAAAAATATTGACCGGTATTATACAGGACTATTATGGCGACGTGAAAGTGGCGGGTAAAGATCTTAGAGAAAATGTGCTCGACATAAAGAAGATGATAGGCTATATCCCAGAGCAGGCCGAATTATACGACCTCTTAACACCGCGGGAGTATCTCACATTTGTTGGTAAGCTCTATCACCTGCCTGATGATATTATTGAGGAACGTAGTAAACGTATGCTCGATTCTTTTGGATTATTGGCTAATCTGGATCAAAGAATGGATAGTTTCTCAAAGGGTATGAAGCAAAAAGTGTTGCTTACCGCTGGGTTGTTGCATAATCCTTCTATTGTAATATTAGACGAGCCGCTTTCAGGGCTTGACGCGAACGCTGTGATACTTGTAAAGGAATTATTACAAGTAATGAAGCAGGAAGGTAAAACTATTTTCTATTGCTCGCATATGATGGATGTAGTGGAAAAAGTGTCCGATCGCATCGTGCTTATTAATAAAGGAAGCATATTAGCTAACGCCACTATTGATGAATTAAGACAAGGTGGTAATGAATCATTGGAACAGATTTTTGCAAAGCTTACTTCTTCCGGAGACCAGGCAGCAAAGGCCGACGAACTTGCTTCAGCTATTAACGATAAAACCATATTAGAATAAGCACGCAACTATGAATAAACTTTTTTTAAGACTGATAATGTTGCCATCAGGTGTCTGGCATGGTATGGGTGCTGATCTGGAGCAACTTCGTGCTATACTTACAGTAAGGCTTAAAATGGATGATCGTAAGCCTTTAAGCTTTGGCCGTCAGCAGGCACAGAAAAAAGAGCGCAAGGCAGGCTCGTTTTTCAGCATGTTCATTTCCTTAGTCATGGGCTGCCTTTATATAATGCCATTGGCATTGTTTAAAGATAATGTTTTTGCACTATGGGCTTACTATACCAGCTTCTTATTCATACTCACATTCATGTTGATCACTGATTTCTCGAATGTGCTGTTCGATCCTAAAGATAAATTTACATTACTGCCCAGACCTGTGAACGATAGTACTTTGCTGCTCTCCCGGTTGCTGCATGTGTTTATATATCTGCTGCGTATTGTATTGCCCATGTGTTTGCCCGGCTGGCTATACATAGGTCTTTCGATGGGTTGGCATTATGCTATATTATTTCCTGTGCCATTGTTGCTGATGGTATTTATGGTGCTGTTTATTGTCAATGGTTTCTATCTCTTGTTACTAAAGTTCGCTAGCCCTGGCCGTTTTAAAGAGATAATAAGTGCATTTCAGATAGGCTTTTCTATCATAGTGTTTGCTATGAGTTATTTAATGCCGCGAGTATTAAATAGTCATTTAGTAGAACACATGGATCTGCGGAGCTTTGGCTGGGTGCGTTATGTTCCGTCTTATTGGATCGCTGCCTGCTATTCCTGGTTTGGCCCCGCACCTGTTCTTCCAGGTACTCGTTTACTTAGCTTATTGGCTATCGTAGTTCCGCTAGTTTGCCTTTGGATAACAGTTAAATACTTGTCTCCTCAGTTTGCCGTGCGCATAGGTGCTGTAGATGCTTTCGAGTCAGGTGAATCTATAGGGAAAGCTAAGACAGGAACTAAATCTAAACTATACCTGAAGCTTGCCAAGTTATTCAACCGTGAT
>JBQCEX010000416.1:0-2632 GCA_051959855.1 Flavipsychrobacter sp.
ATAAAAAAATAATAAAAACAAAAAAAAGCGGCCATATACGCAGCACACGCCTTATATAAAAGTCCTTTATAGCAATTCTATGATAACGTTTTTTTTCTATCAGCAATAAAGAGGTTATTAAGAAGCCGCTCAAGGCATAAAAAAGATCAACACCCAGCACAGCGATGTGAGATATGTCAAACCATCTATTATGCCCATTGCTGGATAATCCCTCATAGTGTCTCAGCATCTCAATATGGCTCATTATTACCATGCTGGCGGCAAAAAATCGTAGGGCATTCAGGTTGTGGTAATAAACTTTCGTAGGTGCGGCAGTTTTTGCCTGGGTTGCCCGTTTAAAATCGGCAACAGCTATTTGTTCCAATAGTGATGAATTTGCTGCAAAAATAAGGTGATTTTTTTCGATCGTACTGTTTTACAGACTCTTATGTCAGGGGTTTCATATATTATGGCTAATCCGCTATTTAACCAAGCCTTTTTCGTATCTTCGCAAGCTAACGCATTATTAATAATCATTTTACAATGGCGAAGCAAACCGAAAGAAAATGTTCCTTTTGCGACCGCTTAGAAAGCGAGGTTAGCATTCTCTTTACTGGTATGAGGGGCAATATTTGTGATCAGTGCATTGAGAACGCCCATCATCTGCTGCAGGAAGCCACCGGCGCCGATGCAGACAAGAAGAAGGAAAGCGCGAGGAACCTTTTGCAGGACCAGCGCATTTACAAGCCAAAAGAGGTAAAGGAATTCCTTGACCAATATGTTATAGGTCAGGACGATGCAAAGAAAATTCTCTCCGTAGCTATATACAACCATTACAAGCGCCTTACTATGCCCCAGAGGGATGATGTGGAGATTGAAAAATCCAACATCATTATGGTGGGCGAAACAGGTACAGGTAAAACATTGCTGGCTAAGACCATAGCACGCCTGCTGCAGGTGCCTTTTGCTATAGTGGATGCGACAGTGTTCACCGAGGCCGGTTATGTGGGCGAAGATGTGGAAAGCATCCTGTCCCGCCTGCTGCAGTCCTGCAACTTCGATGTGGCTGCTGCTGAGCGTGGTATCGTGTATATAGACGAGATAGACAAGGTGGGCCGCAAAGGCGATAATCCTTCCATTACCCGCGACGTGAGTGGCGAAGGCGTACAGCAGGCATTGCTGAAGCTGCTGGAAGGCTCTGAAGTGCTGGTACCCCCACAGGGCGGCCGTAAGCACCCTGAGCAGAAGATGGTGAAAGTGAATACACAGAACATACTCTTCATTTGCGGTGGCGCTTTTGAAGGTATAGATAAGATGATAGCCCGCCGTATACAAACATCGGCTATCGGCTACAACGCTATAAAAGCTACCAAAGAACTGGACCGCTCCAACATATTGCAATATGCTAATGCTCAGGACTTACGCAGCTTTGGTTTAATACCGGAACTGCTGGGCCGTCTGCCGGTGGTTACATACCTCAACCCGCTTGATCCCGCGGCGTTGAAGCGTATATTGACCGAGCCTAAGAATGCGCTCATCAAGCAATACACCCGCTTGTTCGAGTACGAAAACATAAAGCTGGAAGTGGAAGACGAAGCGCTGGACTATATGGTAGCCAAGGCTGTAGAGTTTAAGCTGGGTGGCCGCGGCTTGCGTGCCATCTGCGAAATGATACTGACGGATGCTATGTTCGACCTGCCTTCATCTAACGATCATTTTGGCCAGTTCCACCTAACACTGGAATATGCCAAGAGCATGCTGGAACACTCCAAGCTGGATTATATGAACCTGAAAGCAGCTTAAGATTTAAAACAACTCATTATAAAACTATATGCAGGAACTAATAGACCAATTAAAGACAAAAGCAGGATTAACCGACGAACAGGCAATACAATCATTGCAGGTAATAAAAGAATACATCCAGTCTAAACTGCCCCCAATGATGCAGGGCATGGTAGATAACTTCCTCGGCTCATCAGCAGGAAGTGATTTTATGGATAAACACTAAGAAGTTTGAAAGTAAAAAAGCAGCGCCTGTATGGCGCTGCTTTTTTATGTGCATGTATTGAATAGTCATGTGCTTATTGTATTAAGTTCCTACTTTTACACCCACATTTGCATACTATGAGCACAGTGCTTTTAACCAAGGAGAATGGCGTAGCCTACATAAGCTTTAACAGGCCGGAGAAGTATAACAGCTTTAACCGCGAAATGCTGAAAACTTTGCAACAGTACCTGAAGGATTGTAACGATGATGAGGCTGTGCGCTGTATCTACATTACAGGTGCAGGTAAAGGCTTTTGCGCCGGGCAGGACCTGGCGGAGGCTACTGATCCTAATGGTGTGGAACTGGAGGCCATAGTGCGCGATTATTACAATCCTACCATTACACTGCTGCGCAATATTGAAAAACCTATAATAGCTGCGGTAAACGGTGTGGCTGCCGGTGCTGGTGCCAATGTGGCGCTGGCCTGCGATATAGTGCTGGCCAATGAGAGCGCGAGCTTTCTTCAGGCTTTTAGCAAAATAGGCCTGATACCGGACAGCGCAGGCACTTTCTTCCTGCCGCGGCTGATAGGTATGCAACGCGCTGCTGCACTAATGATGACTGCTGACAAAGTAAGTGCTAAGGAAGCGGTGGAGATGGGCATGA
>JBQCEX010000417.1:0-6334 GCA_051959855.1 Flavipsychrobacter sp.
GTGGCTATCCATTGCTTCTTATCAGCTTCAGTAAAAGCTACAGGTCTTTGAAAGCGCCCTACCGGATAACGCAATTGCTCTAGTGTATCGTCCATAACAATTTGAAAAAGTAAAATTAAGATAAATATAACCCGCAAATGCTAATAGAAACAAAAAGCCCTCATGTTATATGAGGGCGGCAAAAAAAGTCATAAGTTTAAACTATATAGTAATGTACTTTATATCTTCCTGTGCCTTGCGAAAATCTTCATGCTTGCCAATATCCAGCCAGTAGCCCAGTATAGGGTAAGACACCAGGCGGCCTCCCTGCTTTATCAGTGCTTCCATCAGGTCAGTTACGTTATACATTTCGCCGTCAGGTATCAGGGAAAGCAATTCCTTTTTGACAAGATAAATACCCGCGTTGGAATAATAGGTATATCGAGGCTTTTCGCGCAGTGAGCTCACATTGTTATCTCCATCCACTTCCAGCACGCCGTAAGGCACCTCCACCTGGTAGCTTGTAGAAGCTACAGCCATATCTGCCCCGGACT
Source organism: Flavipsychrobacter sp. (assembly GCA_051959855.1). Taxonomy (GTDB): domain Bacteria; phylum Bacteroidota; class Bacteroidia; order Chitinophagales; family Chitinophagaceae; genus SZAS-30. Next base: position 534 of record JBQCEX010000417.1, read on the forward strand.
TAATAAAGGTTTGAAAAAAACCTTCCATATCTATGTTAGTAAGTATATCCGAATTCATGATCAGCACGTAATCATGCTCCAGTGAATTAATCAGGCGCACTGCACCAAGCGTTCCTAATGGTTTATCCTCTCTGATATAATTAATCCTTAGCCCCCTGTCACTGCCATCTTTAAAGTATTCCTCTATCTTATCTGCCAGGTAGTTTACCGTGATGTGAATGTTCTGCATGCTATACTTCTTCAGCAGGTCCATCTGGTGTTCCAGTATAGGCTTATCGCCCACATGCAGCATTGGTTTAGGAGTATCCTTGGTAAGCGGCAGTAAGCGTAAGCCTTTACCACCGGCCATAATGATTACGTCTGCAGGTATCACTGAATAGGCGAGGCGAAGATTGATGACGCGCCTGATCACCATATCACGATTCACAATTGGGATTACCAATAAATTTCTCCGACGCAGATCGTTCATGTCTGCAAGGTGTATTTCGTCTTCATAAATAAAGAGCGGATCTGGCTGCACATAGTCCAATAAGGGGGTATCAAACATCAACCCTCCAATAAAACCACGACGCAAATCGCCATCTGTTAATGAGCCCAGCAAATGATTAGCATCATCTACTACAAAAAGAATAGAGTCTGCACGCAGGTCATTCAGCTTTATCAGCGCATCGCGCACCGATTGATCTTTGTGTATGGTGTGTTGTATTACTTCTGCAGATTGCATAGTGGGATTATTTATTAGCGTATGCCGCTTTGCCTATTTCATTGTTGGATTTATCTTCAGCAGTTACCCGGTAACTGCTGGGTATATTTACTGCACGCTGCTCCAGCCATTCTGAATTATCAAGCGATCCATGCTGACAATTGCTGTACATCGGCAGCTTGTTCATCAGGCACCATATAGGACGCGTCATCACCTTGCTACCATTTGTTTCCTTCAGGAAAGCATCGCGTTCGTCCTGGTTGTTTAGTATTATAGTGTTTAGCCAGTTGTTAGCTGTTGCTCCCGGTATTTCAGTAACAAACTGTATTTGTGCCTCTTTGAAATAATCGTTATAAATAGCGGTTAATGCGCGCTTATTATCCAGTATTTCGTCCAGTTGCTCTAGTTGTGCGCAAGCCACAGCAGCATTCAGGTTGGGCATACGATAGTTATAGCCTACTTCATCATGTACAAACTCCCATGCATGCGGCACCTTAGCAGTAGTGGACAAATGTTTGGCATGTGCAGCCAGCTCTTCATCATTCGTTACAATAGCACCGCCGCCGCCACACGTCACCGTCTTATTACCGTTAAAGCTAAAAGTTCCCAGCAATCCGAATGTTCCCGTATGCTTACCCTTATAGCTGCTGCCTAGTGATTCGGCGGCATCTTCTACCAGGGCTATGTTATATTCATTGCATATCTCAACTATCTCATCTATACGACAAGGAAAACCGAACGTATGCATAGGCACACAGGCCGCTATGCGCTTACCGGTTGTTTTATTATAGGCAGCGCCATTCTTTAATTCTGCATGTGTCTGCAGAAAGGCTTTCAATGCCTGGGGCGACATACCCATTGTGTCCTTATCTACATCTACAAAGACGGGTACCGCACTGCAATGAGCTATGGCATTTGCAGTAGCTACGAAGGTTACCGGCTGTGTTATCACTTCATCACCGGGCTTTACTCCGGCTACTATCAGCGCCAATTGCAAAGCAGTGGTACCGTTAGTTGTAGCAATGGTATATTTAGCGCCTGTTATTGCTGCCATCATTTCTTCAAACTTATTTACATAAGCACCTACTGAAGAAACAAAGGTTGAATCTATTGTATCGAGTAAATATTTCTTTTCATTGCCACCAAAGTGCGGGGCATGTAATGGAATAAATTCGTTTTCGTTCTGAAATACCGAACGGATAAAGGCGATAACATTTTCGTACATGCTGCTGTTTATTAAGCTCAGAGTATCCTCTTAAGCAACAAATATAGCACAGCTTATATGTAAATGCGGATGATATGGATCAGTTAACAGGCTGTTTTCAAATGAAAAACGTCCAGTTAACAAAAGAATTAAATTCAGATTAAGCCACCGTTACGCGTGCATTCCGGAAAGGATAGCGTTTAAGTTCTTCAAATATTTTAAGACCTGCTACTTTATTCAGCATTTCAGCATGCCTTGGGTGGTGCATATCTGAACCACAATAATCGTACAGACCCTTTGCCAGCAATTCTTCAGCAACTTCCTTCACGCTTTTGCCATAATAACCAGTGAGTGCTATGGTATTCAACTGCAACATCACTCCCCGATCTTTCAGCTGCTTAAAAACTTCCGTTTTCTGATGAAAGAAAGAATATCGCTCGGGATGGGCAAGTATCGGCTGATAACCTTTTGTTTGTATTTTAAACATGATCTCATTTAAGCCAAGCGGCTCAAACATAAATGAGAGCTCAACCAATAACTCATTTCCCTGAATGGTCAGCAATTCTTCTTCCTCCAGTATGCGCATGAAATGATCGTCAATATAATATTCAGCTGCAGCCCTCACAGGCATGTCTACACCATTTTCCCTTAATGCCTGGTGCACTTCTTTCAAGCCATTCAGAATTGTCTCTCTAGTGTTGGGATAATGGTCGAACTTAATGTGTGGAGTAGTTACAATGCTTTTAAATCCCATCTCTTTCATGCCTTTTATTAACCCCACACTGTCACCTAGTGTTTGTGCACCATCATCCACTCCTGCAATAAAATGAGAATGAATATCTGTACCAAGAAATGAAAAATCAGCCTTTACCGCCCCTGAAGTTTGCAGGTCTTTATCTTCTTTTTTCTTTGAGCCAAACAGCCTGGAAAACATAATGATCTATTATAAAGAAATGCAATACTGCATTCCGCCTTGAAAGAAAGTTTAAAGGTACGGCTTAAGTTGCAAATATTATGTTAGGCTGTAACCGGCCTTTTCGGTTCGCCCAGCACACCAATAGGCTTGATCTTCCTTCTCTTTTTTAACCCGAAACCTTCTATAGCATGTTTTTTTATATGCGCTACTGCCTCCTGTATAGAGTCAGTGAACAAAAAAAGTTTAATATCATCCGGGCTGATGGTTTGGGAGTCTATCATCCGTTGCATATGTGCATACAGATCTTTGTGGTATTCAGTACCCATCAGTACAACCGGAAATTTTTGAAATTTACCTGTCTGGATGAGTGTTATTGCTTCAAAAAATTCATCCATAGTGCCATAACCTCCCGGCATTACTACAAATGCATACGAATATTTGCTAAGTAATGTTTTACGAATGAAGAAATAATCTATCGTTACCCAGCGATCAAGATATTTATTTGGCGCCTGTTCCTTAGGCAACTTTATATTGCAGCCCACAGATATACCACCTGCATCCTTTGCACCCCTGTTAGCGGCCTCCATAATGCCTGGCCCTCCACCAGTCATCACCGTGAAACCAAGGCGTACCATTTCGCGACCTACTTCACGGGCCATCTGGTAATATTGATGCGTTTCATTAAAACGTGCAGAACCAAACACCGTAACACAGGGACCAACGAAATGTAATTTTCTGAAGCCATGTATAAACTCACGCATTACATGAAGCAGATAAGTAAATTCTTTCCAACGGGAGTGTGGTCCTTCCAGGAAACTCGCTTCATTTTTTGAACCCACCGGGGTAAAATTTTCCCGCGGGTTAAGGGAATCTTTTCTTTCTTCCATTAGTTCAAAGTTAACGGCAGTTCATTAAAACTATTGCATAAGCAATAGCATGCTTTTCAGCTCATCGGCATCTGCCAGGAATAAATTGCCTAATCCTTCACTGTTAGCGCTTGCTACCGGCGATACTTTTATTCGAGCTGAAGTATGAAATTCTGTGGCGCCGGTTTGCATTAGCTCTGTAATATTAGCCGCACGCACACTGCCACCCGGCATTATGCTAATACGTCCTGCTGCCTGCGCGATCAACTGTGTCAATACACCCTTCCCTGCCAAAGCTGTAGCAGCCGCACCAGAGGTTAATACCCGTTCACATCCGCAATCTATTAATTGTTCTAATGCCCGAAACGGATCAGGCGTAATATCAAACACCTTGTGACAAGTAACCTCCATAGGATAAGCCCATTCCACCAGGCGTTTCATTCGCTCAATGTCTATGCTACCATCTTCCATTTGCACACCTGTAGATATGCCTTCGCAACCAAGCTGCCTGCATATTTCAATATCTCTTCGCATAATAGCAAGCTCGTCATCATTGTATAGAAAATCTCCCCCACGTGGCCTTATAATAGGATATATTGCTATAGCTATTCGCTCTCTTACTCTTTGTATAGTACCATAGCTGGGCGTCGTGCCTCCTTCTTTCGGATTGTCGCAAAGCTCTACACGCCTGGCGCCTACCTGCTCTGCTATTATGCAGGATTGAATATTAAATGCACAAACCTCCAGTACATAGTTATTACTCATCAGTATATGCTTTTAGCCGGGTATATTTTTTCTTCATTACCGCTCTTTACTGCGTATGTAAAACCTTTCTGCAATGCATAAGCACCATATTCACCCTTCTTATTCAGCGCAAGAAAGCCCACCTGCACCTCTTTAGCTTTTTCAGGGCTGCGTTGTATAATTCGTTCTATGGCACGCTTACAGGCATTTTCCGGATCAAGGCCCTGCCGCATAAGCTCGACCACCAGATGGGAGCCAACTATGCGTATCACTTCCTCACCTACACCTGTAGATGTTGCAGCACCCACTTCATTATCCACATACAGGCCCGCACCTATTACCGGTGAGTCGCCCACGCGCCCATGTATTTTATAGGCCATACCACTGGTAGTACAGGCTCCACTTATGTCACCGTTAGCATCCATAGCTATCATACCAATGGTATCGTGGTTGTTTTTACCACCGGGCATCGGGTCATGTTCTTTATGATATAGCTTGTTCTCAATATTTTTCACCGGCGTAGAGTTGGTCGTTTTCAGCCACTCTTTCCATGCCTTCTCACTTTTAGGGGTCAATAAGTTTTCCTTCTTAAACCCATGCTCAAGTGCAAACTGTAAAGCGCCATCGCCTGCTAATATAATATGCGGCGTTTTTTCCATCACCAGCCTGGCTACTGATATTGCATGCACTATATGCTCCAGGCACATTACCGAGCCACAATTATATTTCTCGTCCATTATGCAGGCATCCAACGTCACCTTACCATCCCTATCGGGCAAGCCACCTAAACCTATACTCTGATTTTCAGGATCTGCCTCGGGTACTTTAACGCCCGTTTCAACAGCATCTAAGGCTCTCCCATTCTTTTCAAGTATCTGCCAGGCTGCCGCATTGGCTTCTTTACCAAAGTCCCAGGTCGATATAACTATTGGTGATCCCTTTATAGTCGGATAAGAATTTTCTTTGACTGGTTGCGCCAGGACATTTTTTCCTGCTAAAATACCCGCAGAGCCTAGTAATGATAGCTTTACAAATTTTCTTCTTGTAGACATTATGCCCGGATTATGATTTCAAATTAATAAAAAGATTTATCGATGAATTTGCAATTAATGCAATTTGAATTTTATATCGCATAAAACTAATAGTTTCGCACTGTCATTTAATAAAAGCATTTAAATTTTACACATATAACTATGTCTGAAATACGCCATAACTGGACGAAAGAGGAGATAAGGAATATTTACGAAAAGCCTTTACTGCAATTAGTAATGGAAGCCGGCCAGGTACACGCCAGGCATCACAAATTCGGCGAAGTACAGATCAGCAGCCTGCTGTCCATAAAAACAGGCGGCTGTCCTGAAGATTGTG
>JBQCEX010000418.1:0-6320 GCA_051959855.1 Flavipsychrobacter sp.
ATAAGCTTCCTGCATAACAGGAGCCTGATGGGCAAGCTAAAAAAAACGAACTGGACACCAACGTTGCCTAACTGGGAGCTACTGGCCAAGCAGCTTGAGTAGCGTATCTATAGCTACCTGGTTTTGTGTGTAATTAATGGATTGGTAAAGATCTTCCTGCTCTCTTTGTGTCAGGTGAAAGTTGAGCGCTGCTGTCTTTTTTAACTCCCGGGGTACGTATTGCAAGGTCACGAAGCGCATATTGCCATTAAGGGTGTAAGGCGCATAATCCTTCAGGTAAGTATGATAATACGACTGGAATGTTTCCCACTTTTCCTGTATAACAAACAGCGGATCAGAAAGCATGGCGCTGAGCGTATATTCATCATGCGCCGGAGAAAGTTCAGATTCACGTGTGTCCCTTATTTCGAGGAAAATAACATTACCTGCATTTTGGGCTATCCAATCACGCATTACATACAGGTAACGACTGGCCACTTCGGTACCAAAATTATCTCTTAGCCCTGCATCCATAATATTCATGGTAGGTTGCGAAGGCAGTTTTACTACAGGCAGAATGAATGGGAACGTCGCGGTCATGCGCAGAGCCGAAGTAATACGCAGATCATAAGGATTTTGACGCGCAAAAAATTCGCAGAAATCCACGGCATCTATGGGCGGGTCTGTGGTATCCTTCAGGCTGTATTCAGCGCGCGTAAGATAGCTGATGGGCTGCGGACACATCATGAGCTTGCGACCATCATTTATTATAGTGCCGTTTACCACCACCATAGGTATTCGCCCCATAGCCTCATCGGCTTTATAGTCGGCCAGGCTTTTATTCAACAGTCCATCTGTATTGCGTATTAATTCCTGTTCCAGTGCATAGCCCCTGTCTTTAGTATAGGAATGCCCTGCTATGCTTATTTTATTGAATGGTGAAATGAGATCAACACTGGTAAGCGAAAAGACGATGGGATTTAAAAGGTCCTTACCTACATTGGCCTGGTAGGCCGGATTGTAAGGGTTTTTCAAAGTGTCATTGAGTGCAGCGTAGTGTATGGCACGCCAGTAGGTAGCACCTATCATGCCGCCTGAAGCACCTGTTACTAATACTGCATTTTTGCTCAGCTTGCCGCCTGATGCGCTATCAATATATTGTAGCGTTCTAAAGGTCCAGTATGCAGCTCTTGAACCACCGCCACTTACAGTTATTACTACAAGCGGTGGTTTCTTGCCGGCAGGTGTAAAAGCATTACTCTTCCAGTTGTCCAACCTTTGCGCTTCAGTTTTTTTATCTTGCTGGTAGCGTTCAGGACTGAATACCCTCTTCAGGTTATAATATTCATATACAGGCTGCACGCTGTCTGCCTGCTTGTAATTAGGGCCGTAAGCCACACTACGCAGATCGAAGAGACGATGAAATACCATCCACGAAATGAAGAGCCAGATAAATATCCATCCTATGGTTTCCCAACTGCGCAGAAAATATTTTACTGCACCTACTATGCCCATCAGTATGGCGAAGAGCATGAGGAAACTGGCACCGGCAGGAATACGCAGCAATGGCTCATCCATAAAGATGCCTATCACCAGCAGGAAGACAAAAGAGAATATGGTAGCCGTAATGGCATTACGGTGATGACGGCGCAGAATAGTGTTGAGTACCCGCGGGTGATAACGTTCCAGCTCAGAGCATTTGCATACGTGCAGGTTCTCGCCTATGTAGCTATCCACACGCAGTATGTCCAGATCATAGTCTAAAGTATCGTAAGGTATTATTTCGCGGATACGCGCAGGATTAGTGATCTTTGAAAGGATCACCTTCAGCATATCCTTGCCCATGCGGAAGAAATAGGCAAAGGAAATGAGCGTAATAATGAGCACACCCAGGTAAAAGCCCAACTGCATCAGCAATGTTTGCTCCAGTGTAGTATGCTCATTATATAGTTGAAAGTGAATGGTGAATATGGAATAGAATACAAAGAATGAAAAAGGTATGGCGGAATTATTAACACAGTAAACGAGAAATGTTTGGTTGGCTGCGCCCATATATGGTATTCGATGCCCGTGTATGATGAATGTTGTGATATGCCAGCCCATTACAAACACAGCCATGGCGCCACCCAGCAGAAACATGCTGAGGAAATTGATCTTGCCCAGGTATTCAGGTGCAAGAAATAATGAAGATGCACCAAAATGCGCCGCGAAGTGCCCTGTAACGGTGGCAACAACAATTAGCCAGAAAACGAGTAAGAACTGGTACTTACGAAAATGCAACAAGAGCAGCTGTACAGGCAGAAAATGATATATAGCCTTCAGCACATTGCGCATGACGGAGAATGTAATTTTTTTATTAAGCTACAAATTTTATTCCGTGCAGGCACATATAGCGGTAATAAAAGTATATTACTGCATGTCAAGGTAATAGATGATTACATCTTGGCGCGTTTAATAACATACAAATTTGTAATCAGCGACATCAGCAGGAACATAGCTACCAGCTGATGCAGTTCAGCCAGCGACTGGTACTGGCCAAATTTACCTACTACTATGGCAGGTGCGCTGATAACTGTAATAATGCCCAGCAATACCTGCAGGCATACCAGCAACACCGTCCACCAGCGCGTTTTTCTAAGTAATGTTTCTTCGTGTGTCTTAATATACTTTCCTGCCTTTGCAAACCAGATGATCAATGTAATGAGCAATAAGTAAGCAAGCGTGCGGTGTACAAAATGCACATTAATAGGATCGCTTACAAAACTATGCTGCAATAAGTTATCAGGTATCCACATGCCGTTGATGGTAGGCCAGGTAGGTGCAGACATGGCAGCCTTAAGACCCGCCATAAATGCACCATATAATAGCTGCACAGACAGCAGTGCGATAATTACAATAGTAAAATTATGCAGTGATGTGTTTTTAGCCCGCTTCTCCTCCGGTATTAATAACTGTAATGCAAACCACAATGTATAGCAGGCCAACACCATAGCAGAGAGGAAGTGGATGGCCAGCTTTATGTGATCTACATACAGGTGGGTATCATTCAGGCCACTGCTCACCATTATCCAGCCTATAAGGCCCTGCATGCCGCCGAGAATAAACAGGATGATAAAAGGGATGATCATCTGCTTATCAAAATATTTTTTTACCAGGAAGTATACGAAACCAATGACAAAGACTACTCCCAGCATACGCGCCCACAGGCGGTGAAACCACTCCCAGAAAAAAATAAACTTAAAATCGCTGAGTGTAAAATCGCTATTCAGATATTTATATTGACCTATGTGTTTGTATCCGTTGAAGGCCTCATTCCATTCACGTTCATTAAGCGGTGGTATCGCGCCCATTATAGGTTTCCATTCAGTAATGGAAAGACCGGAACCTGTAAGACGAGTCACGCCACCCAGCAACGTTTGCACAATGATCATAAAGACACCCAGCAACAACCACCACGCTACCGCTTTTCTTTTAGCATTTTCCTGCACAGTAAATGGAATTTGCGGGCAAAATTACGGCAGTATAATCTAAATGCCGTTTAATAAAAAGAAGACTAATTTAAACAAAAGGCTATTTTTACGCATTCTTATTCCCCATATTTATAATTAATTGATTACTCATATGTAGAAGAACTTCTACATTTTCCCCATATTTTTCCTATATTCTATTTAATACGTAACCCTCAGATAATCAATATGCAAAATTTTTTTCAATTTTTCTACAAGTAGTAAAACATTAAAATTATTTCTCTATATAAGTACTGGATTGAATTTCAGCCGAGTAATAGCTAAAGTGTTGATTAGTAGCCAGTTACATTTAATCTCATTTTAATCTCATTTTCTTTTTTTGGATTAAAAGTTGCTATAGCTTTGATAGTGGTATAGTATTTATTGCTTAGAGGTTCAAACAGTTGCATTAATAGATTAAGGGGATTGATAATGCATCTGCCCAACAAAATATTCGTTAACTAAATTAAATAATTGCCTAAAACTGTCCATTATGAGAAAAGCAGATGTGGTAAGTAGTATTGCTGAGAAAACAGGAATACCAAAAGTAGATATACTGGTGGCGCTGGAAGCGTTCTTTAAAGAAGTAAAAATTTCGCTGGTGGAAGGTGAGCCTGTATACGTGCGTGGATTTGGCAGTTTTATCTTGAAAAAACGCGCGGCTAAGATAGGTCGTAACATAAAGAAAAATGTAGCAGTGGAAATTCCGGAACATTTCATTCCGGCATTTAAACCTGCAAAAGAATTTGTACAGGCTGTAAAGGAATCAAAGCATGATCTGGTAGAACATGCTGAAGCAGACCTGGTAGAGGAATAATAAAACTGAGCAAGAGATGATTTTGCTACCTTTGCGCAGAAATAAATAAACACTTTGCGTCCGGTACACTACATCACACTTGCCATAGCAATAGCACTTATAGCTCTTTTATACTGGGGAGGTAACACGACGCCACCAAAACCGAAAAACATGCCAGCAATGGCAGCTGGTGGAATGTCCTCAGGCCCAAACACCATGAAGCCTGCCTCTTTCGACTCGATTTTGTCCGCAGCCAGCAAGCAGATACCTGCCAAGGCCCTGGATAAGATTAAAACCATTGAAAATAAACTTGCAGCCATCCGCGATTCGTCGCAGATGGCTGCCGTTTTTTTCGAGCTTGCCCAGGTTTGGGAGGAAAACAAACAGCTGCCTTTAGCCGGTTATTACAGTGCAAAAGCAGCAAAGTTGGAGAATTCCAAAAAAATGCTCAATTTTGCAGGCCAATTCTTTTTGGAGCGTACAGGCGAAACAAACTCCACACAGATGCAACTGTGGGAGCTAGCACAAGCCGAAGACTGTTTTCAACGGGGAATGGAGCTTGACAAGGAGAACGATACTGCGCAGATAGGGCTTGCAACGGTCTATGTAGCCAGGGGGGAAACGATGAAGGGTGTAGGAATGCTAAGGGACATTACCCAGAAACATCCGGACAATATACCTGCTAACATGATGTTAGGTCGTTTGTCTATTCAGTCAGGTCAGTTTGACAAAGCCATAGCACGCTTTGAAACCATACTGAAGCGGGAGCCGAACAATGTAGATGCACTGCTGTACCTGGGTGAAGCTTATGAAGGAAAAGGCGAGAAGAACAAAGCGATAGAGATTTATAACAAGTGTAAGGAAATAGTCAATGACCCTGGATTTATCAAGAGCATTGACGAGCATATAAATTCATTAAAATAACATAAAATTACTTTTAACTATGCCTTGCGGTAAAAAAAGGAAAAGACATAAAATCGCTACTCACAAACGTAAAAAACGCCTGAGAAAGAACCGTCATAAGAAGAAGAACAAGTAGTCTGACCCTTCCGGTCACTGCCTGGGTTTCTTGCTTCAGCACCCTTACACCTCTTGTATGCACAGTTGCATGACAATAGGTGTAGGGTTTTGCTATTGCAGGTTACATCTTCAATATACAGAATATGGCACCCCTATGCCGTTAGCAGGATAGTACTCTCTACCTGGTGCAGGATAGAAAAATGACGGTAGCATGAACAAAGAACTAATTATTAATGCTTCTGGCGAAGGCGTAGAAATTGCCTTGCTGGAAGATAAAAAACTTGTTGAGCTTCATTATGAGCATGGACAGGCTAACTTTGCTGTGGGTGATCTTTACCTGGGCAAGGTGAAAAAGCTGATGCCCGGCCTTAATGCAGCTTTTGTGGACGTAGGTTACGAAAAGGACGCTTTTCTGCACTATACAGATCTCAGCCCTTATTTCCGCTCTTTACTAAAGTTTACCAAGCAGTCCATTGAGGGTAACCCTCCCTGGGGTGGTGATTTCGGCAAGTTTCATAACGAGCAGGAAATAATAAAGACCGGTAAGATAACAGAGGTAATACAAGGCAAGCCGGAAATACTGGTACAAATACTAAAGGAGCCAATATCATCAAAAGGGCCACGCCTAAGCTGCGAAATATCGCTGCCGGGCCGTTTTGTGGTACTTACTCCTTTTAATGATGTGGTAGCCATCTCCCGCAAGATACATTCGTCTGACGAGCGTAAGCGCCTGCAGCGAATAGTGGAAAGCATAAAGCCCAAGAACTTTGGTGTAATAGTGCGTACGGCCGCTGAAGGCAAAAGCACCGCTGAGTTGCATACAGATATTATGGAGCTGGATGCTATGTGGAAAAGCATACAAAGCAACCTAAAGGGCGCCAAGGCCCCGCAAATAATACTGAGTGAGCAGGACAAAACTACTTCTATACTCCGCGACTTGCTGAGTGAAAGCTTCCAGCGCATAGTGGTGAACGATAAAAAGCTGCTGGGCGAAACAAAAGATTACATAGCACGCATAG
>JBQCEX010000419.1:0-10066 GCA_051959855.1 Flavipsychrobacter sp.
CCAAACTTTTCACCCTATATTTGTCCCATTCGCATATTATGGCTGTTCAAACACTTAAAACTAACGCTATCATTGTAGGTGCCGGGCCTGCAGGAGCGGCAACATCTATATTCCTGTCAAAAGCCGGTATAGCACACGTCATTATTGATAAAGAAGTTTTTCCCCGTGATAAAGTCTGCGGGGATGGCTGTAGTGGTAAAACAGCCCTGGTGCTTAAAAGGGCTAACCCGGCCTGGCTGGACGAGATAACCGATGCGCCTGACTCATATTTGCCTTCTTTTGGAATCACCTTCGTAGCGCCCAATGGTAAGCCATTAGATATTCCATTTACAAAAGATCGCAAACCTGAAACAAAGGCGCCAGGCTTTACGGTACCTCGTTTGGTTTTTGATAATTATCTATTTCAAAAATTAGATAAGGATTACGCAACAATTTTTCAGGGAGCCAGGATTACTGACATTACAAAAGCAAATGGCAAGGTAACTGTACTACTAAATCATGGTGAAAATGAATATGAGATTGAGGCTCCGGTAATAGTAGGTGCCGATGGTGACAAAAGCCTGGTAAGAAAAACATTCTTGAATAAAAGCAATACAGCTAAATCTTATGCAGTTGGTCTGCGGGCTTATTATGAAGGAGTATCAGATATGCATCAGGACAATTTTATTGAACTGCATTTTTTACCCGAAGTTTTACCCGGCTATTTTTGGATATTCCCTTTACCAAATGGCATGGCAAATGTAGGCGTAGGTATATTATCAGAGGTGGTGCGAAGCAAAAATATTAACCTGCGCGAACAAATGCTGGCCGCCATGGAGTCTAATCCGAACATCAGTCATCGCTTTGCAAATGCAAAACTGCAAGGTAAAATTCAGGGCTGGGGACTACCACTGGCCATGGAACGGGGACCCATATCTGGCGATAATTTTATTCTTACCGGCGATGCTGCAAGCCTTATTGATCCTTTTAGCGGCGAAGGCATTGGCAATGCATTATATAGCGGCATGCTGGCTGCTGATGCTATTAAGGAGGCTGTAGTACAAGATCAGTTCAATGCTGCATTCTTCAAAGATGCTTATGACGAAGTGGTATATAAACGACTAGGTGACGAATTTAAGATTAGCGCAACTATGCAGCGATTATGTAAATACCCATGGCTTTTCAACTTTGTTGTCAACAAAGCCTACAAAAGCCCCGTACTTAAAGACACGATAAGTTGCATGTTTACAGATATGGACTTGCGCGATCAATTAAGAAAACCATCTTTTTATTTTAAGATTCTTTTCAATCGTTAGCGATAAACAAGTTTTTGAGTGTAAATTTTACCGCCTATTTCAGCGCGCAATAGGTATATACCGCTATGGTATTTACCTGTTAAAGTTGTTACATTATTCCATTCCGCTGCTATAAAAGTATTCTTATAGACTACCCTGCCTGCTATATCTGTTAATTCCAACTTCATTTCAGTACCATTGTTGGCTGTCCATATAATGTTTATTCTGCCATCATGGTTAGGATTAGGATACACACTTTCCAGCAGGTTTACATCCGTCCAATCTATACGTCTTATAGGAGAATAATAAACTTTATTATTCAGCATAGTCCATTTCAAGCGGTAGTATATGGAGCTATTAGCAGTTGCATTCGGCTTATCTGTATAAATGTAATTACCAACATTTATATGCGTCGCGTTTACAGTATTTATATTGCTATAATTGATGCCATCCATCGAGCGTTCTATCTCATAAGTTTTTACTGATGTATCAATGTATGAGGTCCAGTCAACTTTCACATCTGTATAATTGATCCTGCGTGCATTAAAAACAAGGTAATCTTTGCCTACAGGAAAAGAGTTTGTAGGGCCGCCATCATTCAGCCATAGCTCAGAAAATGATGAAAGTTTTAACATGGCATAGTATCCCGCATCGTATGGCACCCATGTTATTGTAGTATTCGGGTAAAAGCTGTATTGCCCATTCATATTGTCGTTTAACGTACCGTTTTCAATATCCTTATTAAGGTCGTCATACTTTGTGATGCCCATGCTGTATGCATCCTCTGCCTTAGTGCATGACGGGCAGCTTGTATCTTTTAGCAAAGCACTTACATCTTTATCCAGAATATACAGTCTCACTGTACTGCTATCTGTAGCTGTTGATGAGGTTTTAATAGTAAAGCTTGCCGGGAACAGATATTGCGTTTTACCCAAATTAACGATATTGTCATGGCGATAATAAGAAACATTTGTACTCCCTAAATCCTGCCCTTGCGGATTGATCTCAGCCATTACTAAGTTCAGCTTTGCAAAAGGTATTAATTGGCTGCCGCTTACATGCTGTGTTACATCATCATCTGCACCATTGTATATTGGGTATTTCAGATCAAATATATGTATATCATCTACTGCCAGGCCTTCAAACGTAGCGCCAGGATCTGATTTAAAAACAAACCGCAATCTTATCGGTTGCATACTGCTGGGCAATGGAATAGAAGCTACATGCCAGTGCGCATCATTTTGTGTATGCCATATATTAAAGCCTGTATCGTACCAGTTAGTACCCATTCCGGCATTGCCCAATTTATTCCAGTTCACTCCATCATTTGAGTACTCTATATAAGCTTCGTCACATAATGTATTACCACAGTTCTCAATTTCCATAGCCATACTAAAACTCAGCATAGGTTTACTTAAACCTGATACATCAAAGCATGGCGAGTACAAATAAGATGTTTCCAGGTTATTATAATTGCCTGTCAAATTAGTTTTCCACGCATTGTTACCGCTTGCTGCCTTATGTATTTTTTTCGATGCTGGTATTCCATATTGCCATGAGTTATTTACACCATCCGAATACCATGATCCATTACTTGCTTCAAAGTTTTCAAGGTATGGGAAGGAGGTGATCAAAGGCTGATTATGGAAACTATAGTTCAGCAGGCTGTCGTTATTCTTATAGGTGTCTCCTGTATTAACCAGCCATACATTCACGGTGTGTACACCTGTGCCGGCAAGGTTCATAGTACGAGTAAATGTAAACAACACTGTATCTTTTCCTGCAATATTGTCAAGTGTGTCATTAATAATAGTACCGCCATCAAGCTGATAGTACAATTGCACATTAGTTTGTGTTTGATGCACGCCATTATATAACTGTATAGTTAGCGGCACATTACTACCCAATCCACATTCCACCCCTATAGGCGATATGATACGGGCAATACCCACATCATTATGTACCGTGTATATTTTGAAATTGTCAATTGTTATCCCATTGCCAAAATCTCTGCCTGCGATCAGTGAAGTATCATTCTGACCAAAGCGTACCTGGAAACTTGGAGAAAAGCTTTGTCCATTGTTAAACAGAGCGTCTGTCACAGATAAGGTACCTGAGTTAAGTGTCCTTCCAATAACATTCGTATGATAATTGTATAACGGCTCCCATGTGTTTACATCAGTGCCCCGAACCCACACACCATTTCCCTCAATGTATTTTGGCACTCCATGCAGCAGGTAATCAAACTCTATACGCACTTCATCAGTCGCAGCATTATAGCTATTCAAATTAAACGTTCCCTGCAAA
Organism: Flavipsychrobacter sp.; assembly: GCA_051959855.1. GTDB lineage: Bacteria > Bacteroidota > Bacteroidia > Chitinophagales > Chitinophagaceae > SZAS-30. The sequence continues at coordinate 3,582 of JBQCEX010000419.1, forward strand.
TAATTTTGATTGCTATCCACAGCTTCATAATCATCTATACTCATGGATCTGTTACCGGATATTAATATACTGTCATTCACATAGCTTCTTATCCTTCCGCTATCTGCACCAAAAAAGTCCCAATGTTCATTAGGCGATATACCAATAGTATCTCCTATTGCTGACATTGCAGGCATAGTCTCAAAATCATCTAGAAATGTAGAACTTAAACTTACAGGGGTATTATGCAAATTCAATACATACTTTATAGCGGTATCATTAGTATGTATGGCATCACTCAAAGCAAGATTAGTTACAGCGACTTTTATCTGGTAAAGTCCTGTTGCGGATAAATTTAATCCAGGGATCGTAACAGTTGCTGTACCTCCACTTGGTATTATCGGGGTGCTGAACAATTGCGTCTGCCATGCTCCGCCATTTACACTATAAGATACACGATAAGCATTAGAGGCGCTGTTATACAAATCATGTATCTGCACCGTAAGGTTTTCATTTACTCCCAATTGTGTACTTGTAAATTGGCGTCCACTCACCGGCGCTATGATCCTTTCAAGCATCAAATCACCTTTAGCAAAGGCAGCACCGCTGCAAGTACCACTATTAGGCTGCCTCTTTACAGATATACTCCTGTACCCTTGTGCTCCATTTATTAATGGCCGCACAGCTATATAATACATACTATTCGGCGCTAAGCCTGACATAACATAACTGGTTGCTCCTGTGGTAGCCACAGCTTGCATATATGGACCTATCTTACGCAGCACTTCATAAGTAGTAGCATTAGGTACTGCATTCCAACTCATACTTATAGACCCCGGACATTGTACACTATCCAATGTCACCACTGGTTGCGGATTAATAACAAATGGCCCCGAAACAGATTGCTCACCTGTCGTATTTCTGGTTAGCCTTAACTTACACTTATCAGCACCAACATTGGGCGGGTACCAGGTACAGTAAAATTGATTTGCAGGAATATTATTATTGATCGTCTTCCAGCTCGCCCCATTATCAGTAGAATACTCCAGCGTATAGCTGTGGCTATCAGGTGATGCGTCCCAGTACACTTGGAAAGAATCGTTTGCCGCTATTACATCTCCCTCATGCGGGTACATCAGTTGAATACCCTTAGGAATAATGTCATAGGTCACTACATAGTTTTGCTTCAGGCTTGGAACGCTGAATGCCTTTACATTAACAGTATAGGTCCCTATTGCAGGGTTATTAATGGTCACCTGTTCACAGTTATTTACATGGTCTTCATTTTCTGTTGCATTGTTCAGAATATTTGCAAGCGTCGTATCAAGCACCAATGGCTTGTGCACCATAGCAGACGGGTCATTGACAGTAATGTCCAGATCATTCACCAATTGATTACTAGCAAGTGGACTACCCGCCGTATCATTCCAATACAGCATTACCTTCAGTACAGCAGTATTGGCTGGTACTCTAATGTTTATTGTTTGAGTTCCGCTGCTGATTACATTACTCGCATACGCATGGTTATTCAGCATCAGCAGTGAATGATATAAATTCAAAAAGCCAAACCCAAACCTATAGTCAGGCCCTGGATTACCAATGTCTGTAGCACCATTCAGTATCAGTGCCTTCACCAGGTCATTACTCGGGTTTACATTCCCGTTCAGTTGCTTATATCGCTGTGTCAGCAAGCCTGCACACCCCGCCACCTGTGGCGATGCCATACTCGTGCCACCAGCCACTTCATATATATCCGGCCCAATGGTCGAATACACATCATACCCATTTGCCGCCACATCCGGCTTTAGCCTGCCATCCCTTACCGGCCCACGCGATCCATCCCATGCATTATTGTAAAACTTATCGGTGCTCGTTACTATTATTGGGTTCTTGGTACTCTGGTAGCCACCTGGTATAGTTGCAAAACCTGCAGGATAAGGCGTACAGTTAAGCCCTCCGTCATTCCCTGCGGCAAATACCTGCGTTACGGCACCGTATTGTTGTGTTACTTTATCTAATAGCTGGCTGTAAGCATCATATACGCCCGAGTATTCACAGCTACCCTCTATTATAGAGTAAGAGTTGTTCGTCGACGTCATGTTATGCGCCTTTAGCATAGCACCGGTCTGCAACCACACATTCTCGAAGAAGTGATCTACCAGCCTGGCATGTGGCGCAATGCCTTCCGCAGCAGGATCTATATTCCCTGCCCCTGCCACTATACCGTTCACGTGCACACCATGGTGCGTATCAGGTGCAGGATTATAGTTAATGATTCGGTCCACAAGATCTGCATGATATACGCCCGATACATTATCCCCCACCCCTATCGTCACACTGTCCCCCTGTAGTCCATAGCCCCCTACTGCTGCCGGCAGGTTCAGCACATTCACATGCTCCATCCCTTTCGATCTGTAATCCAGCATAACATCCTGAGATACTATGTTGATATACTTCACCCCATACCAGCCCCCTATCATCTTTACCTTATCTGCATTCACTACTACCTTATACAGCCCATAGTCAGCCATCTTATCCTGTATCATAGTGCCGCCATAGGTAGCTATCAGCTTGCTGATCTCGTCCTTGCTTACTCCTTCATAAAAGGCTATCAGCACCTCTGTCCTGCTATCCTTCAGTTCACCTATGCGTTTCCACAGGTAGCCATCAGCTTTCCATTCTGGTTTTACCTGCACTATGCTATGCAGATTAGCCGTATTGATCAGCGCAGTATTCAGTGGCAAGCGCAGTAGCGCTACATAGGCATTATCCGGCACATAGTCCTCCAGCGTTATCCCACCCATCTGCAGGCTCACTCGCTCCTGTGCTGATGGGACATTGTTGAACTGTATTAGCACCTGCATTGCTTGCGTGCTACCTGTCTTGCTTATGCTGTCCAGCCACTGTGCGGCATTCGCTTGGGGCTGTATGTTGCCGCTGTGCAGGTGTATGGTGGCGGCGTTGTCCTGTGCGCCTGCCAGGCTGTATAGGCACAGTAAGAGGAGAGCTATCAGTAAACGCAGTCTGTGTACAGTTATGGCCATATCAGGTAGTCAAATATTGGTGCTTTTTATCCTTATACAAGTTAAGGCATTTTTGGCTTGACTACTTTATTCTTTCAGCTGCCGTGTAAAAAATGAAGAACCCCTGACTTTCATCAGGGGCTCTTATATTTTCTGCTTTAGTTGTTGGCTTATTGGTCGCCGCCTTCTTCAGCTTTCTTCATTTTGTCTTTCAGAGCAGCCAGGGCACCCAGGTCACCAAGTGTTGGTTTCTCTACTTTGCTCTGTATGTTCTTTACAGCTTTCTTGGTCTTTTCGCCTTCAGCAGCAGCTTCTTTCTTAGCAGCTTCTTTCTCTTCTACTTTACCCTGTTCCCACACTTTGCTGTGCGATACCATGATGCGCTTGTCATTGCGGTCAAATTCAATGATCATGAAAGGCAGTGTTTCTTCTACCTCTACATTGCTGCCATCTTCTTTGCGCAGGTGGCGTGCAGGTGCGTATGCTTCCAGGCCGTACTGCAGTTGCACAGTAGCTCCTTTGTCATCCTTGCGGGTTACGCTTCCTTCGTGTACGCTGCCTATCGGGAAGATAGTTTCAAATGTATTCCAAGGATCTTCTTCCAGCTGTTTGTGGCCAAGTGCCAGCTTGCGGTTTTCTTTGTCTATAGACAGTATTACTACTTCTATTTCGTCACCCACCTTAGTGAATTCGCTTGGGTGGTTGTAACGCTTGATCCAGCTCAGGTCGCTGATGTGGATCATACCGCCAATACCTGTTTCCAGTTCTACGAACACGCCGTACGGAGTGATGTTCTTCACTATGCCTTTGTGACGGCTGTCAACAGGGAATTTGTTTTCAATAGTTTCCCATGGGTCTTCGCTCAGCTGCTTGATAGACAAGCTCATCTTGCGTTCTTCCTTATCCAGGGTCACTACTATCGCTTCGTGTTCTTCACCCATGTGGAAGAATTCCTTAGCGTTTATTGGCTGAGATGACCATGTGATCTCAGAAACGTGTACCAGGCCTTCTACGCCAGGCATTATTTCCAGGAATGCACCATAGTCTTCTATATTCACTACTTTACCTTTCACCTTAGCACCTTCAGTTATTTCAGCTGGCAGGTTGTCCCAAGGGTGTGGGGTCAGTTGTTTCAGACCCAGGCTGATGCGTTTCTTCTCGTCATCAAAGTCAAGAACCACCACATTCAGTTTCTGTCCGTTTTCCAGCACTTCGCTTGGGTGCGTTACGCGGCCCCAGCTAATGTCGGTAATATAAAGCAAGCCGTCAACGCCACCCAGGTCAATGAACGCACCGAAGTCGGTAACATTCTTCACAGTACCTTCCAGTACCTGGCCTTTTTCAAGCTGACCGATGATAACACTACGCTGCTGTTCGATATCGCTTTCTATCAGCGCCTTGTGAGATACTACGGCATTGCGGATAGCTTCGTTTATCTTTACTACCTTGAAGTCCATAGTTTTGCCTACGTACTGATCGTAGTCAGTAACCGGCTTCACGTCTATCTGCGAACCAGGTAAGAATGTTTCCAGGCCATATACGTCCACAATAAGACCGCCTTTGGTCTTAGATGTGATAGTACCTGTAACCACTTCTCCTGTTTTGTAGAAGTCAACGATTTTCTGCCATGCGCGTGCCTGGCGGGCAAGCTTACGGCTCAGGTGCAGGTGACCGCTCCTGTCTTCTTTTTCCACTACCATTACCTCGATCTCATCTCCGATCTTTACATCAGACATGTCGCGGAATTCGTTCAGTGAAACAAGACCATCAGATTTGAAACCGATGTTAATGATTGCGTCGGTCTTGGTAAGACCAACAATGGTACCATGAAGCAATTCAGATTCTTCAATTGATTTGAATGTGCTGTCATAAGCCTTTTCCAGCTCCTCACGTTTGTCTTTGGCGTAAGATGCGACATTGCGTTTGTCTACACTCCAGTCAAAGTCATCATGAGCTGATGCCACTGTTTGTTGAGATTGGATTGTTTGATTTTCTTCCAAATTTTTGTTCCTCCTTTTAAATAAAGATTTTTTGGTACTGCAAAGATACGGTATATATTAGAAAAAGAGGAAAAATATTTCAGTAAAATGTGATGGAATGCGGCAATGTGGCGGAATGTGATTAAAAATTACCATATATTATTGTGTTACGTTTTTACCATGCGTTTAGATTGTCCGGGGGCTGGTTGAGGTTTTTGAATTGGGTGAGCTCGTGGAAGGTGATCTCACGCTTTTTGCTGATAGCAGGATCGTACACGTAACCGTTGCCGAGCCAGATGATGCCGTTGCTTAGGGAAGGCACATAATTAGGGTCGGCGGCTTTTGTCTCATTTTCCGGATTTTTTATTTCTGCCTCTTTGGGAGATTCTGCCGGCTGTATGTCGCTATTGTCAGCCGTATTAGTGTTTTGTGAAATGTCACAAAATGTCGCATTTTCCTCCCCTGATTCGGGCTCAGGGTTGTTAACTGGTTCTTCGGAGGTATGTTCTAATGGATCAATGTCTATGTCATAATCTATCTCATCTGTGAGGAACATGTCCTGGGCGATGTAGAGGCGTTTCTTGCTGGTTTTTTGTCTTACTAATGTATCTGCATGTGTGGCTATGGTCTTGCCAAGGGCAGGGTCTTGCTTGCCGATATGGTCTATGAGCTCGGTGTATATCTGTATATAATTGGACACGGGCTGCTGTTTGAAGCTTTGGATGTTCATGATGAGCCTGCGCTGCACTACAGACTCTTCAATAGTTGGTATGCCGCCGCGCTGGTGGATGGTTTCATTTAATACGGCGAGCTGGTTGTAAAAGTCCTGCAGGAGCATGGCGGGGGATTGCTGGGCGGCGATGCGTAGTTGTCTCCACTGGCCTTGCTGTATCCAGAGGCCGACTGTTTTGCGGTTGACGTTAAGTATCTCTGCTATTTCTTGTTGTGTGAGACCGCCCTGCATGTAGAGCTCGCGGGCCTGGATGTTTTGGTTAGGTTTCATAGTGTTTATAGGAATTTATTAATGCGATAATAAAGTGAATGCGACAATGTGGTGGAATGCGACAATGTGATGCCAAATGTTGAGCAGATTATAGGGTGAATAAGGTTAAAAATGTCTTTTTGATGTAAAGTTCTGGCGGGTTTTAGTTTTGGGCAAATCGGGTTTTTATGATAATACAGTTACTGTATAGATTTAATACAGATAGCTGTATTATGATAGAGCAAGTTGGGCTTGTAATTGTTTGATTTTGTGCCTGATATATATAGTGGTGTAACTCGAGAGAATTTTTAAAGTGTTTTTCGTTGCTTAATGGTGTCTTCCTATGTTGTTCTCGTGTGGTACGCCCTACGCGTGTTCATACTTTTCTCCTATGTTTGACGGAAGAGTTGATTCAAGTTATTTATGCTGATAAATTTGATTGTTAAAAGTGAAAAAGGATGAGAGTTGATTACTTTTTAAGCAGTTTTAAAGCATGCTGAGCAAAAGAAATGACCTCATTCT
>JBQCEX010000420.1:0-4232 GCA_051959855.1 Flavipsychrobacter sp.
CTCCTGTCATATTGTTCACAGAAGCGATAATATTTTTGAGGGACTCTTACTGAATCCAGATTAAAAGTGAAGTTCTGGGATTTAGTAAAATAAAGGATATCCTCATGCCTGAGCATGTTTTCAATGAAACAGAAGCCAACTTAAGCTTTAGCGCAGCCGTAAAAGCAGCCCCTAAGCGTGAAACAGAAGCACCTCAGCGTATTACCAATAATGTACCGGATGTTGCAGACGTGTATAGCACCACCGTAAATGAAGTAGGCATAGAGCTAAAGCTAGATGTTGGCGGCATGTTTGAAGAAGAGAAGAATGAAATATTGGAGGAAGGTTTTGACAAAGCAGTTGTAACCCTGCACAGCGTAAATGGAAGAGAGATAATAACTGCAAGAAAAACAGGTGATAACCAGATGCCTACCTTCCTGGCTACTAATATAGAACCCGGCATCTACATAGTGCGCTGCACACTTACACAAAAGCTAAGCGACGATTATATCATCAATCTCTTCGGCGAAAAGACTGCCTACATAACCAGAGATAACAAACACATTGAGCTATACATAAAGAAATACGAAGCAATAGACTAAGCACCTTACAATACAAAAGAAGGCCGGGAACAAAGCCCGGCCTTCTTTCATTATATTAAACCCTGCATTAGTCTTTTATCAGTTTCACATTGTTGGTAACAATGCCATTCTGCATAATGCGTGCGCTATATAAGCCGTTTGGCATTCTGCTCATATCCACGTCTATCTGGTATGTGCCTGTGCCAAACTGGTAAGAGCGTACTACACGACCATTCAGGTCAATAATATCTACATATACTGATGAAGTTGAAGCCTGTGGCAATTCAATACGAGTGCGGTTCACTACCGGGTTAGGATAAACCAGCAGGTCATTACTATTAGTAACTATGCTGCTTACCGCCAGCGGAGCGCCTGTGTATTGTTTCTTCACGGCCATGCTTCTCACAGGTGTACCTTCACCTACATTTCTATAGCTGCCTGTGGTGCCTGTAGCAGTGTTCAGTGTAGTAAACTGTGAATAGTTATTATCCGCAGTAGAACCTGCACCTGTACCATATGCATTAGATGCCAGGTAAACCATGTTAGTACTTGTTACACTGTCGTAGTACATATCCATCAGGCCATTGTTGTACATGCTGCTGCCCAATGCACCGCCAATTGAAGAGCTAAGATCAAACACAGTGTTCATAGTACTGTTAGAGCCGCCCGCAAATCTTACCAGAGCACCGGTCTTGTTATCTATACCCCACATTTGTGTTGAGCTTGCATTATTATATCCGTTGGTATATGCTATAGAACCTATATTGGACAATGAAGTAGTAGCGTTTACATCCCCTGTTGCATAGTATACTGAGCTATCCATGGTAAGTGTACCATTATCAGGATTGATCTCAGCATTTATGTTTGTTGATGTGCTGCTTGTGCCCATCAGCTGTATGCGGTCTGTTACAGGGTTGAAGTTGAAGGCCACATTACCTGTATTGCTAGTGCCAAGGTCCAGTGCAGTAGCGCTGCCTATTGCGGTCAGGTTACCATTGGCTTCATTAATGCTATAAAGCTGGTATTGCTTAGTGCTGCCATTATATGCAAGACCATACAGCATCCTGTCCTTAGGACGATAAGCTATCGCCATCATTGCCTGCCCTGATGCCATGCCGCTAAGAGATAACATATTAGTTATGTGGCCGGGATTATAAGAATCAAAGAATATCAGGTTGCGCATGTTCAGGGTAAGACCTGCTACCAGCTGACCGGATATTGTAGATGAAGTGTTATGGCTGCGTGGCGTAGCTATAGAGCGTATGCTGAATGTGCCTGTACCTATAGCACCCAGGTCAGTAGATGCACCTGTAAGCCTGTCTATTTTATACAGTTCACTCTGGCCTGTAAGATTAGTAGTCACTACAAATAGTACGTTAGTATGGTTTGTAGTGTCGTACCAGCTACCCATACCTACACTTGATGTAGTAAGCAATGAGGCACCGAAACTTGCTACTGTGTGCAGCGTATTCCAGTCAGTGCTGTCAAAGCGTACAATAGTATGGTTCAGGATATCGTAACCAAACTGGCTCATTGCATCAGCACCGTAATAGTTGTTAGTAAATGCAGTAGCTCCTACACCTGCAGTAAGCGCACTGTTTACGTCGCCGGTTGCATAAGATGGCGATGTACTACCTGTGGTAGCTATAGTACCGTCGGTAGCGCTCATGATATAAGTATGTCCGTTAGTACCGGTAACCTTTATCTGGTTTTTAGCTGTTGAGATAAAATCAAAACCAATGCTGTTACCTGCACCCAGGTTCATGCTCATGGTGGTTGTGCTCTTGGCTGTTGCATTGTAAGTAGTACCTGAACCGGAGCCTGATGCCGCGAGGGTATAGAGTTGTGCCTGGTTGGTAACACCATCATAGCCTAAACCATACAGCATACCATCTGTATAGTTGAAAGCTATAGCCACCATTGTCTGTCCGCTTGCCATTCCGTTTATTGTATAAGGACCATTGTAAGAGGATGGTGTATTTGCATCAGCCATCGTCACTATCTGGTTGCTATTGGTAAGGCCATACATCATTTGGGCCCTAACAGACTGCACGCACAAAGCCAAAGCCGCTGCAAGTCCTAAAGAGAGTAACTTCTGTTTCATAAAAATTGTGTTTTTTAGTTTTTGTTTCGTTTCAGCTATTCAAACAACTATGCCATAACTGTTAATTAAAATTTTAAAAAAATTATCAGCTATCTGACATTAATTATCAGCATTTTATAGATCTATCAATATTTAGATCGAAAAATTACATACATACAATCCATCATATAACATGAGTTATTTGTACCATTTTTTACACATAAAGACCTTTATGCTTAATATTGATAGCAAATTCTTAAACATGAAAAAGACACTTACCATCATCATGCTCCTTCTGGCAGCCGTTTTTACCGCTAATGGCCAGGAAAAAGAAGGAAAGAAAGTATTAAGCCCTAAGGCGGTAGCCAGCGGCGATAACGTAGAGGTGCATTACAGTCAGCCGTCTATGCGTGGCCGTAAAATATTTGGCGAGTTGGTTCCTTACGGGCAGGTATGGCGCACTGGCGCTAATGAAGCCACGGAGATAACCTTTAAAAAAGATGGCATGTTTGCCGGCCAGCATGTTCAGGCAGGCACCTATACTTTATACACCATCCCATCTGAAGATAACTGGGAGGTGATACTCAATAGCAAATTAGGCCAATGGGGCGCCTTTAACTATGAAAAAATTAAAGACCATAATGTGGTTGAAGCAACTGTTCCTGCAAAGCACATCCATAAATCAGTAGAAACCTTTACCATTGAGGTAAATAAACATGATTTAACCATGGAATGGGAGCACACCAAAGTAGCTATCCCAATGGATTTTTAAAGACCATTTAAACTTTAAATTAAGGGGCTGAAGTATCAGCCCTTTTTTAATTATTGTTAGCAATCAATATTCATTATATCCTCTTCATCCTCCTTTTTTCCCGCTTAGTTCAGTTTAATTCTTTCGGCTCTTACAGCTGTTATAATTTTACTATTGATCAGTAGCCGAAAGCTTCTGGTCATAGGGCGGACATAGGTAACAAATCAATCGCGGTATGTTTTTCAACGTACCGCGATATTTTTTGCCCCTATTTATCGTTTACTCTGTTATTTTGCAGCCATGAAAATAGTTCCGGGAGAAGTAAAGACCGCACAGCTGCACGCCTATCTTTTAGGCTCCGTAGCGCCAAGACCTATATGTTTTGCCAGCACTATAGACGATGAGGGGAATATGAACCTTTCTCCTTTCAGTTTTTTCAATGTGTTTGGCAGCAAGCCGCCTATACTTATATTCTCACCTTCCCGCAGGGTACGCGATAATACTATTAAGCATACGCTGGAGAACGTACAGGTAAATAAGGAAGTGGTCATCAACATAGTGAATTACGGTATGGTGCAGCAGGTAAGCCTTGCCAGTTGCGAATATCCGCGCCACATAAACGAATTTGAAAAATCCGGCTTTACTCCTGTAAAATCAGATATGGTCAAGCCCTTCCGTGTAAAGGAATCGCCTGTGCAGATAGAATGCAAAGTGCTGCAGGTAATAGAAACAGGACAGGAAGGCGGGGCCGCTAACCTTATTATTTGCGAAGTGCTGTGCATGCATATTGACGATAAAGTGCTGGATGAGAATGGCCGCATCGACCCTAACAAGATAG
>JBQCEX010000421.1:0-7864 GCA_051959855.1 Flavipsychrobacter sp.
AGGCTCACCATATTTGCAGCCGTCATCGCTGCATTTGGTGCTGCGGCAGGCCTGGCACTATCCGGTACGCTGCAGAACTTTGCAAGCGGCATCCTCATCTTATTACTGAAGCCTTTCAAAGTGGGCGATAACATTGTAGCACAAGGGCTTGAAGGCACTGTCGATTCCATTCAAATCTTCTACACCGTTATCATGACCTTTGACAATCGCACTGTCATCATGCCAAACAGTAAGCTTTCTAACGAGGTTATCATCAACATCACACATGAAGGGATGCGCAGGCTGGATATTTCTTTCAAATTTGCCTATGATCAAGACATCCAAAAGGTGAAAGACGTATTGAAGCAAGCCTTTATTGACTATAAGGAAGTGCTCAATGATCCTAAAGCCCGTATCGGTGTCTCAGCCATGGATGGCGGCGGCTTTACCATCACCTGCAATGTATGGGTCAATGCTCACGGCTTCGAGGATATGCGCCTGCTCATCAATGAGAAGCTGATAGAAACTCTGGAAAAAGCAGGGATAAAGATCGCGGGATAGCAATCTCATCCCAGCAGGGTTCTTATCTGTCAGCCTCCGGTATAACCACCTATTATTGGCAATATTTCTCCTGTTATAAAGCTGGAACATTGTGGTGAAGCCAGGAAGACATAAGCCGGAGCTATCTCTTCAGGCTGCGCCGGACGTTTCATAGGGGTTTGTCCGCCGAACTTGCCTATCTTTTCTGAGTCACGGTCTGATGGGTTGAGCGGCGTCCATACGGGGCCAGGGGCTACGGCGTTCACTCTTATTCCTTTGGGCATGAGGTGCGTGCCCAGGGCGCGGGTAAAGGCATGGATGCCACCTTTCGTCATTGAGTAGTCCAGCAATTCCTGGCTGCCCATCAAGCCTGTTACGGATCCTGTATTTACTATAGCACTGCCGGGCTTCATATGCGGCACACATGCCTGCGCCATATGGAAGTAGCCATACAAGTTTGTCTTCAGCGTGCAGTCGAAATGATCTTCGGTCAGGTCTTCGAAATTGGATACATGTATCTGGAAGGCCGAGTTATTTACCAGCACATCTACCCTGCCGAACTCTTCTACTACCTGCTGTACTGCATCCCGGCAAAATTGGCGATCGGATACATCGCCTGATATGGTAATGCATTTTCTACCCTCTTTCTCTACCATTTGTTTTGTTTCCTCAGCATCCTGATGCTCGCTAAGGTATACCACAGCTACATCTGCACCTTCACGTGCAAAGAGGACAGCCACTGCCCTGCCGATGCCTGAGTCAGCACCTGTAATGATGGCTATCTTGTCCTTCAGCTTGTCAGAGCCTTTGTAGTAAGGCGCATCGCACATGGGCTTTACTTCCATCTCTGCCTCTATGCCTGGCTTTTCCAGGTGCTGTTTAGATACAGGTGGCTCCGGGTATTTGCGGGCGCCGGCCTGCATGGCTTCTTCCGGTTCTTTAGGTGGATTCTTTTGATCAGCCTCGGCTACCTGCTGCTGTATAGCTCTTTGTCTTTCCGCCATTTGCTCGGCTTGCTGTCTGTATTGGTCTTTATTCTTCATATCTGATATTGATTGACTGAACAGCTTAAAAATTATTCCATGCATCAGATGGCTACCAATACCTGACAGCTGTTAACCCATAAGTGAAGAGCACGTTCTCTTTTTGGGTCCTGTTGAAGCGGTTGTAGACAAAATCGGTGGTGAAATGCAGCCATCTATATACTTTGATCTCCAGCCCCATATCCGCCTTTATTATATAATCTGTGCTTCGGGAAAAGGAGTTTTGATAGAAGGCAGTGCCATGGAAAGCAATAAGGTCCTGGTATTTAAGCATCAGCATTACCCGCAAAGAATTTCGAAAAGTATTGTATTTGTCCCGCACAGAATCATCAAGGTATATATCACTTTGATCGTACACTATGCCATCGCTTACATTCAGCATCAGGTTCTTTTTATCTAGTATATTATAGGCTAGTCCAAGTCCGGCCTGGTATTGATTATTGATCTTCAGTGAAAAACTGGAAACGTAGGAAGCGAGTCCCCAGTAGTACAGCCTGCGGTTATACCTGTATATATTAAAGTCGAGGGCTGAGTTTACGTCATTATTGGTAAGGCCCGTTTGCTGCGCGCCATATACCCAGCTATTATTAAAGTCCAGCAGGGAGCGCTTTTTTTTCATGCTAAAGTTAACGGCATTGCTGAGCAGGTAAGTAGCAGAGCTTTCAGTATTGTTAATAGAACCCGTAGAAGCTATATGAATACTATAGCTACTATCAGGTTTGCGAAGTGTATCCTGTGCCTGCACAGTACGGAACAGAAGCAAAAGACATAATGTGGATAAGATAGCTTTAAGTACAAATTGCAGTCTGAGCATCCGGATCATTGTGTGCAACTATGTACATTATAACCATGCCAAATACTGATGCGCCCAGGTACTGTAATGAAACAATGTAAAGCCAGTATTGGAGTAAGGTATAATGCTGAGAAAAAATTGGCGTTTTTGCGATTTTTGCCGGAATGCTTTTGCCAGTCTAGCTTTCCGTCGATTGGCACAGGGTATAATTGGGTATAAAGGACTCCTTCTATACCTTAGTCAATGCGGTAATGTGGTGGAATGCGGCAATGTGCTACCAAATGTTAATCCATTAATTATTTCTCGCGGACCTGATAGATACGTGATATAACCAATTCAAAATTAAAAATTGCTTTCCAGCAGATTTTCGCAGATGTTTGCTTTTTAGCTTGCGCAGATTTTCGCTGAGGTAGTAAAATGTTACATTTTCAGCAATTATTCTTTTTGGGGCATTTTCTATTGGCTTTTCTCTTGAAAGGCTTGTTACTGCTGCGTTATGATACTTTTAGCAAAAGTAACATTACCGGACAGAAGTACGCAAAAAGGTTACAAAATGTCGCATTTGCAATTAGCTAATGGGACAATAAGCTGATCGGCTAATGTTGCGATGAGGGTTTACGGTATGTCAAAGAGCGTTGCCTGATTAGCTGATGTGATGATAAGCTGCCTGGCTAATGGCAAGGTACAACTGTGGCCGGGCGGATTCCAAATAAAGTTGTCAACATTTTCATGAGTAAAAAAGAGGGTGACAAACATCATTTGGATGATAGTTGATTTTCCAGAACTTTATCAAAACTTAAGCTATGAATAAAGAATCATTTTCAATAAATGGCGAACAGCTTCTGAGAAAAGTAAAAGAACTGATAGAAGAAGGTAACATCAGACGAATAACCATTTCCGACAAATCAGGTAAAGAGTTAATGAGCTTTCCACTTACGGTAGGTGTGGTTGGCGTATTGGTTGCGCCTGTGCTGGCTGCAGTTGGCGGGCTTGCGGCCATGATAGGAGAATGCACTATAACGGTAGAAAGAGAAGGCAACGAACAGAAAAACCAATAAAATGAATTACTATGGCCAGCAAAATCAACAAGGAATGGCATCTGAAACATAAAATGCCTAAAAATCCTACATAGGATGAAAGAATGAAATGGCACCTGGAGCACAGCAAGCATTGCAGCTGCCGCCCCATACCGGATAAGCTTGCAGAAGAAATGAGAAAGAAGGGGTTTAAAGTGTAGCTACGCTGCGCTTTTTATCTCTAAGCAGTATTAGATATATAACCACAAAAAGGGTGGCCGCAGCTGAAGCGCCAAATGTGACTACTGCACCATACTCATACCACAGCAAACCTGCAACACTGCTGGATACTAAAATGCAAATGCTCTGGAAACTTGTATATGTACCTATTGCAGTTGCGGTATCTTTTCTGTCAGCAATATTAGATATCCACGCTTTTGCAATACCTTCCGTTGCGGCTGCATATACCCCATACAGGAAAAACAAAATGATAAAAATGTAAAGACTGCTACTGAAAGCCATACCTGCATATACAACCGAAAAAACCGCAAGGCCACTGATGAAAATAACCTTAAGACCAACTTTATCCGCCAATATGCCGATGGGATATGAACTCATTGCGTAAACAAGATTATAAAAGATATAAATGCCTATAGTAGCTGTATCAGAATAGCCAGCAGCTTTGATTCTCAGTAAAAGAAAAATATCAGAACTATTGAATAAGGCAAAAATCAGCAGGCCAATAATGAGCTTACGGTAAAGTGCCGGGCTTTGTTTCCAATATTTTAGGAAATCGAGAAAATATGTCTTTGCGGGTGCTCCACCTGGTCGTTTCCGATGCTCCTTAATTAAATTATTAAAAACGACCGCTATTAGTCCGGGTATAAACGCGAGAAAAAATAGAAGCTTATACCTATCCGGATAAAAAAGAAGAAAGAGTAAAGCTAATGTTGGTCCCAATACAGCCCCTGTGGTATCCATGCTTCTATGAAATCCAAATACCCTACCCTTTGTTTCCGGTGTGGTTTCATCAGAGAGCAATGCATCTCTCGCCCCGGTCCGCATGCCTTTACCAATCCTGTCTAATGCGCGAGCAGAAAATACCCATGCGGGAAATGTAAACAGAGCAATCATAGGCTTGGAAAGAGCACTGAGCAAATAGCCCCAGCGCACAAACGGAACCCGGCGACCTATGTTATCTGAAAGCTTGCCAAAATATCCTTTACTTAATCCGGCAACGGCCTCGGTAAATCCCTCCAGCACACCTATAAGCAATACAGAAAAGTTTATACTTTTCAGGTATATAGGCATGACAGGATACAGCATTTCACTTGCTATATCCGTAAACAGACTAACCAAAGACAGTATCCAGATGGTTTTGGTGATCACCTTCATATACCAGCCGAATATAGCAATACTTTAAACAACAATATATTACCATTTGCTGGCAAGCTATTTGTGGCTGTCTTTAATAAAAAGCAGATGAGTTCGGCATTTGTAAAAGAAGAAGACAGCCAATGGCTACATGATATAGCGCCTACGATGAATGCATTAATTGTTTACCTGACGCGAGAAAATAACGGGGTGAGAGTGTATGAAAAGAGCAGCTATAAAGATCCTAAAAGTGGTAAAGAGATACATGTAATGAGCAACGGATTGAATTATTATATTGCTGCCGATGGCAAATGGGCCTTTGTATAAGTTTGCATAATAATGATCTGCTGCGTATTTTCAACTATCTGCAATTTACTCTTATGAAAAAAGCGCTACGCTTTATTGCCTGTCTATTGATAGTCTCACTCGCGGTTATTTCCTGCAAAAAAGATACAAACAAAAAGGATACACTAGTAGGGCAATGGCAGCAGGAAGGTTATCCAAATAACAATTTAACCTTTAATGCCGACGGAACAGGGAAACAAATAGATGGGTCCGGTATATACATATTTAATTGGTCATTGGCAGACAATGACAATAGTATTGTGCTATATGATGGATCAACCTATCTTGATACCTGGAAGATAAGAGAGCTCAATAGTGGCCGATTTACCTTCCAGGATGTGACAGGTGGATATATCTACACATTCATTCGCTAATAACCTCTGCTGGTGTTTTTCCTGTTGATTGCTGTGTCGTTACCCTCATGATGCAGATTGGAGGGATTAGAACCGGTATCACTTGAATTTGCATAGTTAGTATCCTGGTCATTTGCCGGATTATCAGGGGCATAAGTAGCAGGTGCTGTGCCATTTACATTTGTAGAATCAATAGGGGTGCTATGGCCTGGATTGTTATTATTACAGGCAACAGCGAAAATACATGTGGCGAAGAGTGTAATCATTAATATTCGCATGATAAAGTGTTTCGGGTAACGGTATAAAAAATATGCCCGGCAATGCCGAGCATGAAAAAGACTTGTTGCAGGTAGTTACCCCTTTATTAAAGAATCGACACTGGTTATTGGTTTTGTTCTACCGTTATGACAAGTAACGCAGGTAATCTGTGTTAACGAATGGTCATCCATTTTGCTAATGTACTTTTTGTTAATAGCTGTGACCATTTTTATCATATCTCTTGCTATTCCCTTTTCAGGCTTATCATCAGCCGCAAAGTCAAATTTGGGTTTCTGTCCTTCCACTTCATGGGACACGTGGCAATAGCCGCAATGAACACCCAATGACTTAGAATATACGCGCATGACGTCATGTATTTCCTCCATGGACATATCCTTCGGCAGCACTTTCAGATTTTTCGGCTTTTCATTGTGGTCATGGTCGTGGTCCTTTTGTGCAAATGTCTGCGCGGCTATCATGGCTAAGCATATTGTTGCCGTAAAGATGGGCTTCTTATTCTTATTCTTTTTCAAATTCATGAGATATGATTTAGCAGATAGCTAAGATACTTATTCTTATAAAATAAGAACTGCTTTCCCCGGTTAAGGGAAAGCAGTTCTCTTCTTATCTCTATAGTATCATTAATCAGTTATGGTATTTTCGGCCCGTCTTCTGTCTATATTTTTATCCTTATCCTTTTGGATCATACGGTGTAAAGCTTCCACTGCCTCTATAACACTATGCTCAAAAGTGGCGCTGTTTTTCTTTACAAAATGATCTGCGCCCGGCACTTCAAGTCTTATTTCACAATAATTATTATTCGGTTCGCTTTGCGGGCCCAGGTAAAGTGTTACATCAGCCCGTACTATCTTGCTGTCATGCTCATCCAGCTTGTTTAGCTTTTCTCTTACATAAGCTTCCAGCTGTTCGCTGGCTTTAAAGCCGGGTGACTGAATTATTATTTCCATAATAGTTTTTACATACTGTATACCATTATCGTACCAGCAAGTATGGATGCACTGTAATAATTAACTTTACGGGGTGTATACCAAACAGGAATCTTCGAGGCTCAAACAAGCTTTCTGGACAACATTCGGCCAATATATGGCGCCGCTGCCCTCGGCTGAAGGTCTAAAAATAAACTGGGTAAATTATAAAACAGGCATACAAAACATTCAATTTAAAATGGATGCAGATATTGCTGCATCCACAATAAGTATAGTGTTGACACATAGCGATAAAGAGATGCAACAGCTATACTTTGAGCAGTTTGAACAATTAAAAACACTACTGGAAAATACCTTGGAAGAAAAATGGATATGGCAAAAGTCTTTCACTAATGAATATGGCAAACCTGAAAGCCGTATTTATAATGAGCTAAAGGGCATGAGTATTTATAATAAAGAGGATTGGCCTGCATTGATATCATTCTTCAAACAAAGGATCGTAGCGCTGGATGAATTCTGGAGTAATGCACGGTATGCATTTGAATCTTTAGGTTGATTTACTTAATAAATCGGCCGTAAGCTGCCGCAATGTGCAGAAAGTTATCATGTACAAATTCGCCTATCCTCATGCCTGAAGCGTTACAGTATTTGCACATATCCAACTCTTCGTACCCGCCTTCATTTTTAAGCGTCATTTTACCATTTTCGTCGAAATACTTGTAATAGTGCAGATGCTGCAGCTCCATCTTTACAGTACGCCCATCACAGCTAAATATAATTTCACCTTTCAGTAACACTGTGCCATTTTTCTTATTACCCTGGTACACCCATTTGCATGTTGCGACGACGGTGTTTGCGCTCATTGCAGGCACGCCATAGCCACCTGTATCTATTGCCTGGCTTAGCTTTTCTTTAGTATAGCTACGCAGGTGAAAGAATACGGCCTTATTGCTTTTTACAAAATCGAACGTTCCAGCAATACATACTGAACTGTCCTTTATTTCAAAGGCCTTAGCATAAATAACATTGCCAGCTGCTTGCTGAGCATAGATAGCTATAGGCAGAAACATGAAAAAGCAAAAAATATATTTCATTACTGCAATTTAAACCGAAAAACGCGCAGACATTGGTATGGATTTTATATATAAAATAAATCAAAACATTACTAACCCAAAAAAACAATGTTATGGCACGTAAGTATTCAAAATCGGCACAG
>JBQCEX010000422.1:0-2220 GCA_051959855.1 Flavipsychrobacter sp.
ACAGCGCTTCGGTCTATTATCGTCACTGTAGGGTACTCCATGCCGCCACCCGCGTGCATATCTCCTTCCACGGCTTTTATGGTTTTGTAGGGGTAAGGCCCTACCCATTTGCCATAGTGGGTTATTGTTTCTTTCAGGTAGTCTGTGCCTTTCACCCATTGTTTTTGGTGTACCGGCAGGAAGGCCGTCCATGCAGTCACAAGGTTCCCTGTGCCGGGCGATAATACCGTGTCCTTCCTTACCACCCAGCGTTTATCTGCAAACCAGGCAAAATCATGCACCCTGTCTTCATGGTAGTGCAGTGTCTTCGTGTTCGGCTCACTTGCAGGCCAGCTTTTTCTGTATAGGGTATCGCTGGGCAATGCTTTCCTGCTCAGGCTGTCCATCCATTGGTTTTCACTTTCATCGCTGCAGTTGCCTGTTGCCATCACTATATAGTTGCTCGGTAGTGTTATGCTCACATCATAGCTGCCGTAGTCGCTAAAAAATTCCCCCTGGTCCAGGAATGGTATAGGGTGCCATCCTTTCCGGTCATATACCGCCGGCTTAGGGAACCACTGGCTTATGTAATACGCCTGTCCTGTATGTCCCAGCCTCGAGAACACTATAGGTATCTTCACCCTGAAGGGTGTGCTTATCTTCATCTGCTGCCCTGGCAGCAATGGGCTGGGCAGTTCTATTCTGGCTATATCCGGCACATCATCCGTATTATAGTAGTCCACGCTTTTCCCGTCTATGTCAAATTGCAGGCTATCTATATAGCCCCTGTCTTCCTTTTTTGAGTAGTAAAACTTAGTGTCATGGTTCACATCTTGCTGCTTGGCAAATGGCGTATGGTCGTGTTTATAGCCATTAGGCCACAGGTGCATGTATATATAGCGTAGTGTATCAGGCGAGTTGTTGATATATTGTATCTCTTCATAGCCATAAAGGAAGCTTTTGCGGTCGTCCAGCCGCACGTCAATTTTAGTGTTTACGGTCTGTTGCCAGTCCTGGGCTTGGCTTAGGTTGCTAAGTAATAGAGTGCTGCCTATTAATAGTAAATACTTCATAATGCTAAAATAAAGGCTAATGCGCATACCCCGAAATGGACATGCCTATTACAAACGTACTTAATA
Source organism: Flavipsychrobacter sp. (assembly GCA_051959855.1). Lineage (GTDB taxonomy): Bacteria > Bacteroidota > Bacteroidia > Chitinophagales > Chitinophagaceae > SZAS-30. The sequence goes on from JBQCEX010000422.1 coordinate 1,119, forward strand.
ATGCTTTTGATATAAGTATTTTCAAATTTTATCCCAAGTCATATTAATTACACAAATTGCCAAACATGACAATTATATTTGCAGCGAAATTTTCTAAACATGCAACGCGATACTGCCATCTTCGAACTGATTGATGAGGAGCTCGGACGCCAGCGCCGGGGTCTCGAATTGATAGCTTCTGAAAACTTTGCCAGCCTGCAGGTCATTCAGGCCATCGGCAATCCTATGAATAATAAGTATGCAGAAGGTTATCCCGGCCGTCGTTATTACGGTGGTTGCGAGGTGGTAGATAAAAGCGAGCAGTTGGCTATAGACCGTGCAAAGGAGATTTTTGGTGTTAGCTATGCTAATGTCCAGCCGCACAGTGGTGCTCAGGCTAATGCTGCGGTTATGTTAGCTGTGCTGCAGCCAGGCGATACTATCCTTGGCCTTGATCTCAGCATGGGTGGTCACCTCACGCATGGCTCTCCGGTTAACTTTTCTGGCAAGCTGTACAAGGCTGTGCACTACGGGGTTTCTAAAGAAACAGGTCTGGTAGACTATGATATGCTCGAGAAGCAGGCATTGGAACATAAGCCAAAGCTCATCGTTTGCGGTGCTTCTGCTTACAGTCGCGATTGGGACTATGCGCGCATTCGTGCTGTGGCAGATAAGATCGGCGCCCTGGTAATGGCTGATATTGCACATCCTGCAGGTCTTATCGCTAAAGGTTTGCTCAGCAGTCCTTTCGATCATTGCCATATAGTTACCACTACTACGCACAAAACATTGCGCGGTCCTCGTGGTGGTATGATCCTCATGAAGAATGATTTCGAAAATCCATGGGGTCTTACAGGTCCTAAAGGTGAAGTGCGCCTCATGAGCCAGCTGCTGGATCTGGCGCTGTTCCCAGGCACACAGGGTGGTCCGCTGGAGAACGTCATTGCAGCAAAAGCAGTTTCCTTCTTTGAGATCCTGCAGCCCGAATACATGACTTATGCAAAGCAGATCATCAGCAATGCACAGGTTTTAGCAAAAGAGTTTATCAATAAAGGCTACAATATAGTTTCAGGCGGCACAGATAATCACCTTATGTTGATTGACCTGCGCAATAAGAATATCA
>JBQCEX010000423.1:0-5722 GCA_051959855.1 Flavipsychrobacter sp.
GGCACGCACCGCCATCGTCGCCCCATATATGTATCATTTCAAAGTAATGGCCCATTTCGTGCGTTAGTGTACGTCCCTGATCTATATCTGTAAAGAAAACTTCCGAGCTGGACGAACGTCTTCCCCATGCATCATAACGAAGCATTACGCCCATCTCATTTTTAGGATAGTCACCGGGCGCAGTTCCAGTCCAGCTTGGCATAATAGTCAGCCCAATGGTGGTAGAGGGACTACCGTTCACCAGGAAGTTTACTATCCATACATTTATGTACTTGGTTACATCCCAGGCATCAGCACCACCGCTATCGGTATATTTCGCATTTGCACCCGGATCGTCATTGTTCAGTTCAAAGCCATTTTTATTGGTCACTACTACTTCCCATCCGGGTGTATAGTTGCCCTTAGGATCTACATGTGCAAGTGCAAAATGTATCCCGGGGTTACCATATCTGGTCTTAAAAACGGTTGGTATCTTTGCGCTGTCTGCATTTCCTTTATTGTAGTCTTCGTTAAGCACCTGTATCTGGCTGTTTACCCTATCCTCAATGGTAGTGGGATCCATCAGTTTTAAATAGTCGGAATCAAGTACAATGTGAAAAATTACCGGAACAGTAACAGGTGTGGAAATAGTAGTTTTCGCGCCAAATCTTGAAGCATTTTTTAATGCTTCCATGCGTATCGCTGCATGTTCTGCATCAAAATTAGGGTTATGCTTCACTGCTGCTGCATGAATGAATTCATACCCACACTTATTATTATCCGGCGCTTGTGCCCATGAGCTATTGCAAAATGCTATACTGCAAAATGCCAGTAAAAAAATTCGCTTCATACAGCAGAGTATTAATTTATGTATTAGACGAAAATTACAACTATTAGTTTAAAGAAACGGCTGCTGGTCACAGATTTGACTATATTTTACAAATCAATGGCTATTTCTTTCTTCGGCTGTGTATTTCGTGTCTTATTGTTATGGCGCGCACATAGTCTTCCTGCTCCAGTACCTGCTGCAGCAGGGTATTCAGTTCTTCCAGGCTCATGTTGTGCATCTCCTTGTCCACGCCGGGGTTAGATATGGCTGGGGCGGTTTGCTTTTGCTCGCCGCTTCCGCCTTCAGCTGGGTTATCTGTCTGGTCCAGGTAAAGTCCGGCAGTTTCAAGTATGTTTTCGTAGGTATATATTCGGCAATTTGCACGTACAGCTAATGCCAGGGCATCAGAGGTGCGTGAATCGATTTCTACAGTTTCACCGTCAGACTGACATATTAGTTTTGCGAAAAATATACCTTCTTCCAGCTTGTATATAATTACTTCGGTGAGATCTATTGCAAAGGTCGCCATAAAGTTGGCAAACAGGTCATGCGTCAGCGGTCGGCTTGGCTGCATGCGTTCCAGCGCTACAGCTATTGCCTGGGCCTCAAAACCGCCTATAACAATTGGCAGGCGGCGAAGTCCGTTTACCTCGCCAAGCACTACAGCATAAGAATGAGTTTGAGTAATACTATGTGATAAAGCAACAATTTCCAGTTCTATCTTTTTCATTACTTTGTTCAGTCTTTCACGAAAATTTTGAATTGTGAAGGTAGCATTTTTTCTAAAAAATTTTTATATCAGAAAAGCGTCGGTGCTTCATTTTCAGAATGTCCCGTAACTTCCTCAGAAATAAGCTCTATTTCCTTTACGTCATTGCCTGCAATACGTGTGCCAACAGTCTTCCAGCCAGTTACGTCCAGTCGTTCACTCAGTGCAATCTCTTCTTCTGTAAGCTCAGTTTTCTTTTTCCCGGTTTTTACCACTATCAGCGGCTCTGCCTGTGTTGTAACCAGCTCCAGTCTGTTGCCTTCACCTTCCTTTATGAATAAATACTTATTCTTAAGTGTCTGGGATTCTATCAGGAAGCGTTTAGCATAATATTGCCCTGCTTTGGCATCATAATATACTGCAGACACCACTTTTTCCGGCGAAAATTTCTCCATTTTAAGCAGGTTATCTGTTTCAAAACGATTTGTTAGCTCAAAATCAGTCAGCTCATAGGTTCCATCTTTATAAAAGGCAATAATTCGGTCTCCTTCTTCAAATCTTCCCAATAAAATACCCCTGTCATCTTTATTCAGGCGGCCGATGACATTATCATACCATATCTTTTGTGCGGATAGGGTAGACCTGCCTTTTTCTTTGAATTTAACACTCTTAATAGGGTACTTCGTTACCTGGTTTCCCTGTGCTGAACGACTCTTTATATCCAGCAATTCAAACGGGTAGTCAAATACTTTATTGCGTGCCGTGCAGCCGGGAGATAGTGTTATCATGACTATTTCAGCCTCACCGTTGGCGTTTACAGACAGATATTGCACCTTGCTGTTGGGATTGCCCTTTGTCAGGTCATATTCTTTATCTCTTGTTATGCCCGTTACATTGAAACGCTTACCGTATGAAATGCCGGTTTTCCCATCTACATATATCATATTGTAGGTAGTGCGCTCATCATTTTTCTGGAAGATGGCCAGGTGAATGATATCTTTGCCTACAAAGGTCTTATCAGCAACTTTGGTAATGATCATCTTACCGTCCTTCCTGAAAACGATAAGGTTGTCCAGGTCAGAACAATCAAAAGCAAATTCATCCTTTTTCAGCCCTGTACCTATAAAACCTTCTTTATAATTTACATATAGCTTAGCATTTGCTATAGCCACGGTTGTCGCCTGTATGGTTTCAAACTGGCGTATTTCGGTCTGGCGTTCTCGGCCCTTGCCATACTTTTTCAGCAGTCCTTCGTAGTAGCGTATTGCATAGTCATTCAGGTTGGCAATATGGTTCTTTACTTCTTCTATTTCCTGCTCTACTGCTTTTATATGCTCGTCCGCTTTAAATGAGTCATATTTTGAAATGCGTTTAATCCGTATCTCTGTCAGTCTTACAATATCATCCTGCACTATTTCCCTGCGGAATTTCTTCTTATAAGGCTTCAGCCCGTTGTCAATGGCAGATAGCACTCCTTCCCAGGTGGTCTGCTCTTCTATATCACGGTAAATGCGCTTTTCAATGAATATTTTTTCCAGGGATGAGTAGTGCCAGTTATCTTCCAGTTCACCCAGTTTTATTTCGAGTTCCTTTAAGAGCAAGGCTTTAGTATGCTCTGCAGAGCGCTTCAGTAGGTCTGAAGCACCTATGAAGTGGGGCTTGTCATCCATTATCACACAGGCATTGGGCGATATGGATATTTCACAATCAGTAAACGCATAAAGTGCGTCTATGGTCTGATCGGTAGTTACGCCTGGTGCCAGCTGTACTGCCAGTTCTACATGCTTAGCCGTGTTATCGGTTACACTCTTTATTTTGATCTTACCACTATCGTTCGCCTTCAGTATACTATCTACCAGTTGAGAGGTTGTTACACCATAAGGAACATCCTTTATTAGTAGCGTTTTCTTATCTGCCTCTTCTATATGAGCTCTTACTCTCACTTTTCCACCACGTGCGCCATCATTATAATTGCTCACATCTATCATTCCCCCCGTTGGGAAATCAGGATACAGTTCAAATTTTTTACCTTTTAGGTATTTTATTGCAGCATCCAATATTTCGCAAAAGTTATGGGGCAATATTTTGGTCGAAAGTCCAACAGCTATACCTTCAGCACCCTGCGCCAGCAGCAGCGGGAATTTCATAGGCAGCGTCACAGGCTCGTTCTTGCGGCCGTCATAGCTTAGCTGCCATTCGGTTGTTTTGGGATTGAAGGCTACATCAAGTGCAAATTTTGAAAGACGACCCTCTATATATCTCGATGCGGCTGCACTATCACCGGTACGCACATCCCCCCAGTTACCCTGTGTTTCTATCAGCAGGTCTTTTTGCCCAAGATTTACAATAGCATCTCCTATAGATGCGTCACCATGCGGGTGATATTGCATGGTTTGGCCTATTACATTGGCTATTTTATTAAAGCGGCCGTCATCCATTTCACGCATCGCATGCAGTATGCGTCGCTGCACAGGCTTCAGTCCATCTTCAGATGCAGGTACTGCACGTTCCAATATCACATAGCTGGCATAGTCCAGAAACCAGCTTTCATACATTTCGCTGATCAAAGTCGAGCCTTGCTCAGAGTGGTTATTCTGTTCAGACATTAAATTCCTCTAACATTTGTTGCTAAATTATTCCGGCTGAATACCGAAACACATCGCGGCAAATTTAACCCTTTCAGCTTTTATTTTTTCGAATAAAAGCATTTGGGGATAATTAGTAAATATTAGAAAAAATAGTCTTAATATCTATTGTATGCTAATAGTAACGCTTACTGAATTAGTAGTCCCGCTTTGTGTTGTAGCAGTAAATGTATATTTTTCTTTGCCTGATTTCTGATTGCCCATATTATAATCGTACTGAAAGTTATCGCCATTAATGCCGTATAACGATGTTACGAAAAGCAGCGAGTCGGGCTTGTCATTATAGGAGCAGGAAACGGAGATACTTCTTAATATGTCATCATGATAGGTTTTGGCGGCAGTGAGTCCTAATATCACATCTGTATTCGTTCTGACTGTGGTATCTTTTGAGATATATGGGTTACCTTGTTTTAATGCGATAGACGGTTTCGGAATGGTGGTTGTGTTGTTCTTTGTGCAGGATATAACTGTTAAGGATAATATTGCACATACCAGCTTTAGTATGTTCTTCATAAGAGATTTTTATTGCGACAAATATAAATAAAAAATGAGTCCTGCCTTTCGTACAGGACTCATTACCAATCAAATGACCCTAATTTTACTTTACAGTAAACGTAAGTTTTACACTGTTCACAATACCATCCTTGCTAACCACTGAGAATGTATATTTCTCAGTGCCTGCCTGGTTGCGTGTTTTTATAGTAAAGTCTTTTGAATAGTTGTCAGCCATGCTTGCATCTACATTTTCTGTATGGATGGTGGAATCGGCTCCGCCGTCGTATGATACTGTAATAGTCATCTTAGTAAGGATATCATTACCTTCTGATTTGGAAGCACTGATACCTACAGTTAAAGATGAATCCTTCGCTACAGTAGCATCAGATGAAATGTAGGTTGCTCCCGTTTTAAACGAAATATTTGGCGGCAAACCTTGATCACTTTCTTTTTTGCACGACGACAAAGAATATAAAAATGTAGTAAGCAACAGCATAGCTGTCACTTTTAAAATATGTTTCATTTTAATTAGTTAGATTAGTTTTATATGTTGTTTTCTGGTGTCGATTGATAGAGCTAGGGGCTAGCCTGTTTATGCCGCCTGAGGAGGACGTGGGGGCAATTGACCATAACCATTTGAAAGGCATGGATTGTTTAACAGGCTATGTTTTGGGGGTTCTTTTACATCATTGTTTATTAATAAATAGCTGCTACTATCAAAATAAGCGACAGGGCACCAGAGCAGGAATGCATGCGTGGTTTTGCCGGTCTTGTCATGCTCTATATTTAATACAAGTGCTGCGTTCAGTTTACTTTCATTATTATCTACCAGCACGCTGCATGTAACAATCTTTCCTTTCTTTTCAACACTGGCTACATCATACATTGTGCCGTTTATCTACAATTACCTTTCATCTGCATCATAGTGCGTGTTAAAAAAAGAGTCAGCCAATTGCAGGTGTGTATAGTTTGCTTTGCCGTCGTGTATAATAGCTCTTTGTTCATGTTTTATTTCAGCACAGTCAATGGAGTAATACAGTTGGTATATAAAATTAAATAACCACG
>JBQCEX010000424.1:0-3371 GCA_051959855.1 Flavipsychrobacter sp.
TACAGCCCCTCATCATTCTTTCATATAAGAACATTACTAAGAAGGATGTAGAGCAATACATCTTTCTGAAGAAAATAATTAATTAAACTAAAGCGCCGCTATTTCAGCGGCGCTTTTATATTTAGATACTATCTTTTCCTATCACCGTCCAGTCATCATTGCCATGACCTTTTTCTATCCATTTGTCCATCTGCTCTGCAACTGCAGGAATAACGAATAATTCAGTCCCCCCTTTTTGTGCACCTTCCATCATCAGGCGGGCATCTTTGCGGGCCATGTTCAGTTCCCATGTTGGCTTGTCAAAATTACCGTCTGTCATTTTCTTCAGTCTTGCCGGTACCATAGCTGCAGGGTTCCATGCTTCAAACAGGCTGGATATGTCCGATGCAGGTATGCCTTCTGCTTTAGCCAGGGCCAGTGCATCTGCTATGCCCGATGTAAGACTTAGCAGGAAGAGATTCCCGATCAGCTTCATACCCGCTGCTTTGCCCACTTCTGAACCAAAGTTGATCAGCTTGCCTGTCATTTTAGAAAGCTCAGGTTCTACTTGCTTTATTACGTCCTGGTCGCCTGATACCAGCATGTAGCCGGTACTTTCCAGCGCATTCTGTGGCCCCATAAATACAGGCGCGTGCTGATAAGTAAAGCCGCGCTCCTTCCATTTCCTGGTGCGTTCCACAGCACCGGCTGCGGAAGTGGTAGTAGGGTCTATAATTATTGCGCCGGGCTTCAGTCCGGCCTTTGCTTTTTCCAGCACTTCGTCTACTGTTGCATCATCTTTCAGCGTTATGTGCACGGTGTCGGCACCTTTCACCGCTTCAGCTACATCTTCAAAAGACTTTGCACCATATTGTTCCAGTGCCTTGGCTTTAGATGTAGTACGATTCCATACGTTTACCTGGCCTCCCTTATTGAGCATTGCCCTTACAAAATTTGACCCTAGTAGGCCCATTCCTAAAAAAGCTGTCATGGCGTTTTATTTTAGGCAAATGTAAAGCGTCAGTTCATGCGGCCGGATAAAAAATTGCAATAGAATAATAATAAAAAATAAAAGCGTCCCAACTTTCATCGGGACGCCTTCTATATCAGGTGGTTATATTCTTATACGCCTACCATCAGTGGCATCAGCAGCATCAGCACATCTTCATTTTCTGCTTTTTCCATAGGGCGGAAGATACCGGCACGTGTAGGTGTGCTTAGTTCTATCTGTATTTCAGCGCCATCCATATTGCTCACCATTTCTATCATCAGGCGGGCATTGAAGGCTATCTTCATGTCCTCACCGCTATACTGGCAGCTCAGCATTTCCTTACCTTCATATGAGAAGTCAATATCCTGTGCGCTTAGTTGCAGAGCATTGCCATTTATATCCAGCACTACCTGGTTAGTAGTCTTGTTGGCAAATATGCTGATACGACGCAGCGCGCTGATAAAGTCATTGCGACTTACTGTAAGCCTGTACGGGTTGTCAGTAGGTATCACTGCCTTGTAATCCGGGAAGCGTGCATCTATCAGGCGGCAGCTCAGGCTTAGCTTGCTGCTGGTTACGAACAGGTGACTGCTGTTGTACGAAAGCTGCAACTGTGTATCATCGGCAGGCAGGGTAGCACGCAACTGCTGTAAAGGCTTTTTAGGCACCACCAGGCCGTCCTGTGCAGGACATGAAATATCCGTACGGCGGAATTGTACCAGGCGATGTGCATCGGTTGACACAAAAGTGATACTATCTTTAGCCAGCTCAAAATAAACACCTGTCATAGCAGGGCGCAGGGTGTCTGTGCTTACTGCGAACAGCGTTTTATTGATGCTTTCCAGCAGGGCTATAGATGAAATATTAAATGAAGTAGTATCTCCGGGTGCCGGCTCCTTTGGAAAATCATCTGCCTTTTCGCCACCTATACGGTACTTACCTACATCGCTCGACATTTCTATCGAAAGATCTTGTTCGTTAATGTTGAAAGTGATAGGCTGTTCCGGCAGATTTTTCAGATAATCCATCAGTATTTTAGATGGAATACAGATACGACCGTTGCCCTGTGCGTCATTTACATCAAGCTGAATACGCATCATTGTTTCCAGATCGGTAGCTGTAAGGGTAAGCGTATTGCCCTTCAGTTCGAAAAGAAAATCTTCCAATACGGAAAGAACGGTATTAGCACTGATAACGCCACTAATCTGCTGTAAGTTTTTAAGCAAAGCTGTGGAGGTAACGATAAATCGCATTTGGAGTGTTTGTTTAGAAACAAAGATAATCGTTTAAGGAAAATACATAGCTTGTTTAGCCGGAATGTGGAAATATAATGCCTGAGTGGGAGTAACTTGCTATTTTGACAGCCGTACCTTTAATTCAACCGGCAAACTGCTCATATTTTTAAAATAAACTTTAGTAAACCTTTAAGTAATAAAATGGTCTAACCCTGCCGGGAAGTATTACTTTTGTAGGCCGTTTAAAAATTTTAAAACAAAAAATATAAGTGAAGCCGTTCCGTAATGTATTGTTTACCAGCCTGCTGGTGCTCACAGCGTTCTCTGCTGTTCTTTATACCGCCTGTAGCAAGGTGAAATGCGGCGGCACCACCTGTCAGAATGGAGGTACCTGTTCCGAGAATAAATGTCTTTGCCTCACTGGCTACTCTGGCAATGACTGTGGCACCTCATGGAGCAGCAAGTTCATAGCCACCTATACTAACTGTTCTAAAACTTGCAGTCCAAGCTCTGGTAGCGGTACATGGCAAAGTATAATAACTGCTAATGGCAATAGCGGGCAGGATTCTGTTGTTATATCAAACTTTGCAGGCTACAACACAAGTGTAGTGGCAGGCGTTGATAGCCTGGGGCATATATATATAGATCCTACATCCAGTTCAGGTATCGTAGGCTCGGGCATTTTTTCATCTAACGATAACTCCATTACCATTAAATTTAGTGAAGGTGGTATTTATTGTACCATGATCATGAAAAGATAAATTATTTTGTGTGATTATATATAAAGGCTGCCTTTGTAGGCAGCCTTTAGTTTTAGGCTAACTAAATCAGCCGAAACTATTTGCTAATGCATAAAATGCAATCTATCTGCCATCTTTCCTTTAAAAAACTTGCACCAAACAGCGCGAAATCTTATTTTTATAGAGTTAAGGCATTATTAAGTCATTAATTAATACATTTAAAGTCAAGAATTACGCAATGAAAAAGACTTTTCTGGTAGTGGTATTACTGTTATTAATTGTGGAGCTGGTAAGCTCTTGCAAGGTTCGCTCTAATTCTTATCATAACTATCGCGAGCATCCAAAATATAGAGTGTACTAACATTATACCTCACAATATTTTAAAAGCCATTCTTAAAATCAATATAAGAATGGCTTTTATTCAGG
>JBQCEX010000425.1:0-6452 GCA_051959855.1 Flavipsychrobacter sp.
CATACACATGGGGGTACTGCTTATAATGATCTTTTACAATTTGTTCGTGTTCCTGTCAGTGAGAGATAGAAGCTATCTCTACTATGTAATGTATATCTTTTTCATTGGGATGGCGCAGAATACCCTTACAGGTTATAGTTATAAATACTTGTTCCCTGATAGTCCGCGCTTATTTAATTATACAATAGTAGTTGCCAGCTCTCTTGCCGGGCTATGTGCAATAGGATTCATCCGAACGTTTCTTCATACCAAACGCCAAACGCCTGTACTGGATAAGCTACTTTTAGTATTTGCAGGCCTATATACAGTTTCGGCTACATTACGTATCCTGGGTTTAGACCAGATAAGCTCGCGCGGTGTTGATATTTGTGCTTTGGGTGCATCTGCTGTAGTGTATGCGGTAACTATCAAACTCTCATTAAGAAATTATCGTCCTGCGAAGTTCTTCCTTATCGCCTGGACATTGTTTTTAATAGGGCTGATTCTCTTTGTGCTTCGAAATTTGAATATACTTCCTTATTCCAATTTCACTAACTATACTATGCAGGTAGGTACTGTGCTGGAGGTTGCATTGCTGTCCATAGCGCTTGCTGACAAAATAAACCAATTCAAAAAAGAAAAGGAAGATTCGCAGGTACAGGCTCTTGAGGCTGCCCAGGAAAATGCTCGTATTATACGTGAACAAAACCTGATACTGGAAACTAAGGTGAAAGAGCGTACTATGGAATTGACTGCTTCTAATGCAGAACTGAACAGAACCCTGGTAGAATTGAAAGAGGCTGAATCACAATTGGTAGAATCTGAAAAGATGGCATCGCTGGGTCAGCTAACCGCAGGTCTTGCGCATGAGATAAATAACCCGATCAATTTTGTTACGTCGAATGTAAATCCGTTAAGACGTGATGTTGAAATGCTTATAGATGCTGTGGGTACGATCGAGAATATTGGCTTATCAGATGAGTCGGCGAATAGTAAAAAACAGCAAATAAGCGAATACAAAGAAGAGATAGATTTCGATTACTTAAAGGTGGAAATAGCACACTTACTGAAAGGTATCAGCGAAGGTGCGTCAAGAACAGCTGAAATAGTAAAGGGTTTACGCATATTCTCCAGGTTGGACGAAGACGACCTGAAGAAGGCTGATGTTAACGAAGGTATAGACTCTACTATGGTAATAGTAAATAACCTCCTTAATAATAGGATCAAGGTTGTAAAAGAATACGGTAATTTGCCATTGATAGAATGTTATCCAGGTAAGCTTAACCAGGTTTATCTGAATATAATCAGCAATGCCATACATGCCATTCACAAACGCTGGGGCGATGCAGGTGGTGGCGTCTTAAAAATAAGTACTAGTTGCAATGAGAAAAGCGTCTTTGTGAAAATTGAAGATAATGGTACCGGCATGGACGAGAACACTAAGAAAAAGATTTTTGAACCATTCTTCACTACAAAAGAAGTGGGCGAAGGTACAGGTCTTGGTATGTCTATTGTGTATAACACAGTTAAAAAACATAACGGACAGATCTATGTTAACTCAACAGTAGATGTTGGAACAGAGTTTATTTTAGATATACCTATTATTCACGAAATATTGTAAATTAGTATTCAAGTGAGTAAACAAGAGAGAATAAAAATATTGTATGTTGACGATGAGATCAACAATCTGCACGGCTTTAAAGCCTCATTCAGGCTCGACTATAACGTCTTCATTGCCAACAATACAACCGAGGCCGCTGATATCCTGAATAACCATCCGGATATACGCGTTATATTCTGCGATCAGCGCATGCCTGATAAAACAGGTGTTGAATTTTTTGGCGAGATCCGTGGACAGCATCCGCATCCTGTAAGAATGCTGCTGACAGGGTATACTGATATAGAATCTGTAATAGATGCCATCAATATGGGGCATATATTCAGGTATATCAAAAAGCCCTGGACTGATGCAGACATCCGCTCTGCCGTAGAGGAGGGTAACAAGTTTTATCTTGCCAACTCCATGCTTGCCATTAAAAATGAGGAGTTACAAAAGGCCTACAATGAGCTGGACAAATTTGCATATAGTGTAACGCATGACATGCGTGGTCCTTTATTAAGTATTTTAGGTGCGGTAGATGTTGCCCAGAATATTGACGATATGGCTGAAATACGTGAAATGCTAGGCCTCATGGAAGCATCCGTTAAAAAACTGGACAATTTTATACAGAATATACACGACTACTATAATCTGAAACGAGGTGAACTGAGTATTACTGATATAGACTTTAGTAAGGTAATAAAAGACCAGGAAGATATATACAGGATCAATGCCAAAATGAATAACATAGACTTCAAAACAGAAGTACAGCAGAACGAAACTTTCCGCTGCGACGAGATGTCTATGAAGGTGATATTAAATAATTTATTATCAAATGCTTTTAAATATCAGCGAAAAAATAACGGACAAAAATTTGTACATCTCAATGTGCTGATAGATAAAGGCGTTGCACATATTAAGGTGACTGATAACGGCATTGGTATACACGAAAACCATATTGGCGAGATTTTTAACATGTTTTTCAGGGCCACTTCTGAGGAGGTAGGGTCAGGTTTTGGACTGTATAATGTAAAGGATGCATTATTGAAACTGAATGGGGAAATAAACGTAGACTCGGTAGTGGATGGTGGAACAACATTTAATGTTACTATACCTAGCAAGTAAAAAATGACTCAGCAAAAATTACATTTTATAGTCATTGACGATAGTAAGCTGGATTGCTTTATTGCGGAGAAGATAATTCGCAACACTGGCATGAGCGAATCTATAAAATCCTTCACAGATGCAAGGGATGTCCTGTCATTCATATCTAATGCATCAGCTGCGGAAAATCCTAAGACAGTGTTGATTGTTGATATTCAAATGCCGGTGATGAACGGCTTTGAATTCCTTGAAGCATTTGAGCAATTGCCTGAAGAAATACAAAACAAATATGCGATCTATGTACTCTCTTCCTCAATAAACGAAAGTGACCTGAATAGGGTACGCAACTACAAATCTGTAAAGCACTTCCTGAATAAACCACTAACCAGCAATACACTTGCTGCACTTGTAGAGTGGTTATAATAATTATTTTACAGGCTCTATAGTATAACCTTCCTTGCGAAGTAATGCAATTAGTCCCTTCTCTCCCCACAAATGGCCTGCGCCCACTGCAAAAAATACTGAATGCTGATCCATTCTATCTACTATGCGCTCTATCCATTTCTTGTTTCTCTTATCAAGAAAGTCGCCCATATCCAGTCCTGCGTCTTTAGATTGCTTTATTAACCTGTATAGCCCGGGAATATCCTGCTTTTTATAAAGAGCAACCATTTTTTCGTATTCCGTATCAGTTTCTGTATGCGCTTTTATAGCTCTTACAATGTCTTGTATAGCGCTGTCTACAGGCATTTCATCAAGAAGCGCTATTTGTTCTTTAGCTTCTTCCAGTCCTGTTACATTCTTTTTTTCATCTTTCGCTATAGCCATTATCCGTTCTTCATAAGAAACAGGCGTATCACAATTAATTACCTGCTCGGAGAATAACATCTGTAATGCCACCGGCTTCATTTGATTTAATACCGACATATCTAAATGCAGATTTTCTTCCGCATATTTTTTCAGTAATTTATATTGGTCATCAGTCAGATAATCTTTAATAGACTTGCCATCTGTGCTTATCATCGCTGCTGCTACCTGCATCATAACTGAAGGGTCGTCCATATCCAATTCAAAACATACCTCATCACTGCTGTCCAGGCTGTGTTCCATTTGTTGAGTCCAGATATAATCACTGCTGCATATCAGGTGCATGGTGCCAAACAGGTAAGAGGGTTTGCTCATGTGTTTGCCACTTATACGCCACAATAATGATTTATTATCATTATGAGCTTTAGATTGGGCCTGGGCATTATTAATTAATAAGGATAGGGTGGTTAATAACGGTATTAAATATTTTTTCATTATCTAAAGTTACACTATTCAAATGCCAATGTTAATAATCCCACGCCAACACCTATTATCATAGCCAATACTTTTTGCCAGCTGATAGTGTGTTGTTTGCTGCCGCTTTCAAAGAAAATAGTAGTAGCTATATGTATGAAAGCACCTGCCACCACGGGCAATAGATAAGAAACGATATCAGAAATATTAGCATACCGTGCACTCATAACACCGGTTAAGGTGCTGGCAAATGGTGTAATGAGCGCAAATAATACCAATTGTAAAAATGCAGTTTTTCTGCCCTTTACCTGCATAGCTATGCTTGTCACCAGCATGGCTTCCGGTAATTTATGAACAGTAATAGCCATATACAGCGAAAGAATAGTAGACTTTTGTTGGTATGGGAAACCAAGTGGTAAGCCTTCCATAAAAGCATGAATAGCCAGCCCTGTGAATATGGATGCAAGAGGTATATGGTGTCCTTCGTGTATATGTGTATGTCCATGTTCTGCGCCATGGGTCATTCGTTGGATAAGCAACTGGACGAAAAAGCCAAGCAGCATGAGTGGCCCCGCATAAGATACATGGCTTGCAAATGTTTCGGGCAAAAGATGCAGAAAAGTAATGCTAAGTAAAAACGAGCCTGAAAATGCAAGCAGGTATAGCATACGCTTCCCATCCAGGTGTCTTATCCAAAGAGGCGCAGAACCGCCCAATATAGTAAGCACGAATAGAATGGCATTGAATAGATATAGCATAAACAGCTCGCAAAGAATAATCTATAAAAGTAAGGGCATTTTACAAATCGGGTCACCTTAAATCTGAAAAAATGAGTAAAATGTTAAACAAATAAGGACAATTATACCCCGGGGCACAGATTTTTTTGCGGTATCTGTGGGATGAACTAAATTTAATAGGTCATGAACTTTGTAGATATAAATATGCCGGTAAATAAAGTAGCCCCCTCAGTGGGTAAGCTACTGATAGCGGAGCCGTTCCTAAGCGATCCTAATTTCGCGCGGTCTGTTATCCTGTTATGCGAGCATGGAGATGAAGGAAGCGTGGGATTTATACTGAATCATGCTACAAAACTTACATTGGGCGATTTGCTGCCCGAAATGTTGAATAAAGAGGTGCCTGTTTACCAGGGTGGCCCTGTGCAAATGGATACCTTGCACATGCTGCATAGAATGCCTGAAAAGTTGGGCGGCACAGAAATAATTCCCGGTATATATTGGGGAGGCTCTTATGAAGCACTGCAGGAAGTCATATTGACTAACGATTATAAGCCTGCTGATTTAAGACTATTTGTTGGCTATGCAGGCTGGACTAAAGACCAGTTAACCAAAGAGCTGGATGAAAGCTCCTGGATAATAGCAGATGCAAAAGCAGACATTTTGTTTGAAACTGAGGCAAAAGACGTCTGGAAGGAAGCCGTAAGGACACTTGGTAAAGAATATGCTTTTATAGAAAACATGCCGGTGAATCCGCTCCTCAATTAATATTTGCTTATATTACTAATCTTCTTGCAGGTTTATTAATTTTGAAGAAGATTAGTATATATAAACAGTATAATGAATATCAGAAGAGTATTAGTTATTTTTCTTACACTTATTACAGTAGTTTCCTGTAAATCGAAGAAGATTGATACTGCACAATCTAAACAACCGCAGGTTGACGGCGGGTACTGGTCTATTATTCAATTTGGACAGGATCAATGGCACACCTTCCACGGCCAGCCATTTTCACTTCAGAAGATAGTAACGGTAAATGGCAAAACGGATAGCACATATATATCTGGTTTCGATGTAGATTGGGGAGCGATTTTCAAGGTGTTCTTCCAATCCGATATTAGCGATAAGAAATATATTGGCCACTACGATTTTTCTGCATTTGACAATGATGCCACTGCCACGCATACTTTTTACTGGGAGGCAAAAGATCCAGATCTTTACACCCGCAAACTGCAATTGTCAATAGACCCTACCAATAACAGGATCATGTCTGTGTACATAGAAACACAGGAGAGTTCACGTTATGATGGCATAAGTCATAAACTATATTATGCGCCTTTAAAAGTGATACAGATACAGGATTTTGATAACACTCATACAGGCAAGCCTATACACAGAGTAACGGAATATCGCTTTTTATAAAAAGATGTTTTGAGGAGATGAACAGAGAGGATTTTAGCAAAATAATACAATCAATACCACACCAGCCCGGCTGCTACAAATATTACGACATTGAGAATGAGCTACTATACGTAGGCAAGGCAAAAGACCTGCGTAAGCGTGTAAGTTCTTATTTCAATAAGAATGTAGATAATTTTAAGACGCGTAAGCTGGTAACGCTGATTCATACCATTGACTATACCGTTACCAATACCGAGCATGATGCTTTCCTGCTGGAAAATTCGCTGATCAAACATTATCAGCCTCGTTTCAATATAGCACTGAAGGACGATAAGACTTACCCCTATATTGTT
>JBQCEX010000426.1:0-3882 GCA_051959855.1 Flavipsychrobacter sp.
TAGGTATCTTAAGGCTTATTTCCTGCCCGTTACGATCTATCTGTATGGTTCCTGTCTGGCTAAAGATGATTTCCAGGGGTATCCTGTTAAAGCGTTCAACAGGTTTACCATCTACGCTTTTTATCATGTCGCCGTTGCGCAGGCCTATGCTTTCACCTATACTGTCCACCATTATGCCATACTTGGCATTCTGTGTAGGCAGGTACTCTTCACCCCATACGCTGAAGATAACGCTGTAGATAGCCATGGCCACCAGTATATTCATGATGATGCCACCCAGCATAATGAACAGGCGCTGCCATGCTTTCTTTGAGCGATACTCCCAGGGTTGTGGTGGTTTTGCCATTGCCTCCTTGTCCATGCTCTCGTCTACCATGCCGGCTATCTTCACATAGCCACCTAGGGGAAACCAGCCGATACCATATTCCGTATCACCCTTCTTCTTCTTGAACAGCGAAAAATTAAGCACGCCGGAAAAAGGGAAAAGGAAATCGAAGAAGAGATAGAACTTTTCTACCCTGGTACCAAAAAGGCGCGCAAAGAAGAAATGCCCGAACTCGTGAAGAAGGATAAGTATAGATAAAGCAGCGAGTAATTGTATTGCCTGTACTGCGCCGCCTGATAATAATAGAACTGTGTTTAATTGCATAGGTGCATTAAAAATAACTTAGTAAATCGAAAGTTGGCTCTTTTTAACAAACTCGGCAGCGTAATTACGTGCCTCAGCGTCAGAGTGTTGATAGTCTTCCAGGGTAGGGTGCTCTATAAAAGCTACGCTCTGCATGGTTTTCTCTATCATCTCGCTCATTTCAAGGAAGCCAACTTTATTTTGGAGGAAGGCATGCACCACCACTTCGTTTGCTGCATTCAGCACGCAGGGTACATTGCCGCCTTTTTCCATCGCTTCTTTAGCGAGCACAAGATTACGGAAAGTTTTATAATCAGGCTGCTCAAAGCTTAACTTAGGAAAATCTTTAAAGTCAAGGCGCTTGAAATTATTGTCTATGCGCTGCGGCCAGGCAAGTGCATATTGTATCGGCAGCTTCATATCAGGCAACCCTAATTGTGCCTTCAGTGAGCCATCTACAAACTGTACAAAAGAATGGGCAATGCTTTGCGGGTGCACAATCACGTCCATTTGGTCGTTCCGTAGTCCAAAGAGCCATTTGGCTTCTATCAGCTCCAGCCCCTTATTCATCAGGGTAGCGCTGTCAATGCTTATCTTGGCGCCCATGGTCCAGTTAGGATGTTGTAACGCATGGCTGGCCTTCACATTCACCAGGTAATTGGTTTTCCTGCCCAGGAATGGCCCACCAGATGCTGTCAGGATGACCTTTTCTATCTTGTTCAGGTCTTCACCCACCAGGCACTGGAATATAGCAGAATGCTCGCTGTCCACAGGTATGATCGCTACGCCTTTACTGTTGGCCCGCTGCATTACCAGTTCCCCGGCCACTACCAGCGTTTCCTTGTTGGCCAGTGCTATATGTTTGCCGGCATCAATTGCCGCCAGCACAGAAGATAAACCTGCAAAACCAAGAATGGCGCCCAGTACCATATCTACTCCGTCCCACTGCACTACCTCTTCCAGCGCTTTAGCCCCAGCAAATACTTTTATCGGCGCGCTGCTCAATGCCTCTTTTACCTGTGCATATTTCTGCTCATCAGTCACTACCACGGCATTAGGCTTGAATTGTAATGCCTGCTCTATCAATAGTTCCGCATTGCTATGCGCACTCAATATTTCTACCTCAAACAGCTCAGGGTGTGCAGCCACTACTTCCAGTGCCTGGGTACCTATAGAGCCGGTTGAGCCTAAAATGGCCAAACGCTTCATGTATGATATTTTAAATTATTCCTTAAGAATTGCTCCAAACGTAAGGGGATAGATTGGTAAGTCTATAAGCTGGCTGGTTAATAGTGTATAATGTTTAGTTAAGGATAAAGCAAAACCGCTATCATATTAATATTTACCTCATGGGCTCATCTTCAAAAACTGCATATAACATTAGCCTTGTCCTTTCTGCAGGTTTCCAATGGTGTGTCCAAACTCCGGAATCAAATATCTTTTTAGGACATGAAGGTTGCAATTCCCGTTGAAATCTTGTCATAATATCATTACCATTATGGTCTACCTCATATACGTTAAACCAATTAAGAAAATATTTAAAATCCGCACACTCAAAAATGTAGCAAAACTTGAATTTGGCATCACATGACTGGTATAGAAAGTTTTGAATGCGCGGTAAACACGCCGGCATCTGTAGCTTCAATATATCACTTATATCAAAAGCTATATAGGGACCCTTTTTAAGCATCCTGTCTAAATATTCAAATTCCTTGGCCTCTTTTATGTAATGATTAATTAGCTCTAGGGCCATAATACTTACCTGACCTTCTTTTGCTGCTTTTATCATATAAGGCATATAAAAGTTGTGATGAGGGTGGTCGTGGATTGCAATAAGTGTAGCATACATGGAGCCATGTTTTATATCAGGCCAGCCATTTGCTTTTACATAACTATACAGGTAAGCAGCATGAATGCTATCAGTGTATTGCATTTGCTGTTGTAGTTTGGAACAGGTATTCATATCGCCGCACTTACTAAGATATGCTCTTATCTGCTGGTCTTCTTTACCCATTCTTTCAAAGTTACGGTAATCGGTCGGCATCTCATTTAGAGCCCTATCATATTGCGTCATATAATCCTTTCTTGCAAAGGCTGTTACATGAAATTTTTGCAAAAAGGTATCAGGTTCTGTTGTATTTCCCCATTCCTGCAGCAAATAATACGGGTCAATCTTTATTAGCCATTTGCTAGCCGTCACACTATCGCGTACGTGAGAAAAACTGTCCATCTGGCTGTATGCATATATGGACGATTTAGACATTGCATGGTCAAATGCGGGGTAATCAGCTGGCGTAAGGGTGTCAATTTGGGCAAATACGGCCTTGGCGCAACATAAGCATACGATTAACAGAAATATTCTTGAGGGCATAGCACCTTAAGATACATAAAAAATATAAATAGCATATTGCATATATTAGCACATATATTATCTTTGCACGCAATACAGGAAATGGTGTCTTCCTGCACAGAACCGCTCTAAGTAGCTAATGGCGCCTGCAAAAACAAAACGACGGCTACGCCGCTAAAACTTATTTGCAGGTAAAATGAATAAGCTAAAGACCTCTTTTGAATTTATTGGTATCATACGTCATCTGCTCCGCTGGACAGCTATTGCTATTCCACTATCGTTGATAGCGGGCTCGCTGGTGGCCTTGTTCCTGTGGCTGCTGGAGCAGGCTACCTTGTTTCGCTGGCAGCATGAATGGCTGTTGTTTCTGCTGCCGCTTGCAGGTATTGCCATTCACTTTCTCTATAAGCTATGGGGTAAGAACTCGGAAGCAGGCAACAACCTGATAATGGATGAGATACATGAGCCGGGTGGCGGGGTGCCTGCGCGCATGGCGCCACTAGTGCTTATTACCACTGTCATCACGCACCTGTTTGGAGGCTCAGCCGGTCGCGAGGGTACTGCGGTGCAGATAGGTGGCAGCATGGCTAATATGCTGGGTCGCTGGCTAAAGCTGTCAAAGCAGGACACTCGCATCATACTGATGATGGGTATTGCTGCAGGCTTTGGGGCTGTGTTTGGCACACCCATAACAGGGGCCATATTTGCACTCGAGGTACTTGCCATAGGAAGGATAAAATATGATGCGCTGATTCCCTGCCTGATAGCTGCCATCTTCGCAGACATAGTTTGCAGCGCATGGGGTATCCATCATACACAATATCATATCCTGTTCTCACATTCTGATGCATTCACTTTCAGCTTTATCCATTTTGATTTTCTATTGCTGGCAAAGGTGATTGTA
>JBQCEX010000427.1:0-13068 GCA_051959855.1 Flavipsychrobacter sp.
CATAATATTGACACAAGCCGTGTTTTTCAATGGATAATAAACATAATATAGCCCTTTCTATAGTGGTGCCGGTATTTAATGAGGAACAGATCATTGAAGAGCTGGTGCGCCGTATGACTGCCGCTGCGGAAAGCATTACCCCTGCTTACGAAATCATTTTCGTGAACGATGGCAGCAGGGATAGCAGCCTGCTGAAACTGAAAATGGCTTGTGAGCAAAACCCCAGGCTGCATTACATCAGCTTTTCACGCAATTTTGGCCACCAGATAGCTATAAGTGCAGGTATGGACTATTCCAGCGGCGATGCTGTTGTTACCATAGACGGCGATCTGCAGGACCCACCGGAACTGATTGCCGAAATGTATAAGGAATACCAGGCAGGCGTAAAAGTGGTATATGCCAAACGCAGCAAACGTAAGGGTGAAACCTTCTTTAAGCTCTTTACGGCCAAAATGTTTTACCGCCTGATGGCAAGGATGGTATCTTTTGAAATTCCGCTGGACGTGGGTGATTTCCGCCTCATTAGCAGGGATGTGCTGGAATACCTGAAGAAAATGAAGGAGTACGATAAATACCTGCGCGGCCAGATAGCCTGGCTGGGCTTTAAGAGCAGCTATGTGTATTATGAGCGTGATGAACGTAAGTTCGGCACTACCAATTATCCTTTCAAAAAAATGCTGCGTCTTGCCTTCAATGGCATTACCGCTTTCTCAGATTCGCCCTTGAAAATGGCTACAACTATTGGTTTTGTAGTTTGTATCATTTCCTTCTTCATAGGCATGTACGCCTTGTATGGTTACTTCTTCGGACACAATGTGGTACCTGGCTGGGCATCTACCATCATCAGCGTCACCTTCCTGGGAGGTGTGCAATTGCTCTCGCTGGGTATTATCGGGGAGTATATCAGCCGCATCATTAACAATGTGCGTGACAGGCCACTATATGTAATTGACCAAACCAGCCTGCAGAAAGAAGAGCAGGAGTAGTTTTATCGTCTGCTGTCCAGTATCTCCTGCAGAATGGCCCTATTCTTAGCGTCCTCTTTCCGGCGGCGTATGGCTTTTGCCCTTTTTATTTGCCGGTAAGCAATGAATGCCACTATTATAATGCCTATTACTATTATATATTTCATGGATGGTTTCCGAAACTGCAATGATAATATCTACAATATTAACAGGCAACATTTTTGTATAATAAATCAGATAATGCTTTAGGTAGATGAAATACATAGCTTTCCTGCTTTTATTGTCTGTTAGTCCGCATACCTATGTTTTCAATGTAACGCGGGGTGTTGTGCTATATACCTATGCTAAAGATGTGTATGGCAGCTACGCCCCTTACCGAAAGACTTTATATACAGGCGACAATAGTTACGACTTTTTTGAAAGCACAGATGAGCTAAACATCAGCTATGCCGCTACCTGCAATGCAAAACAACAGGATAACCTGAGCAGGCTGATAAATGCTGACTACAAGCAGCGCGGCATTGCAAATAACGAGGCCATAAAAAAATGGTATAAAAAGAAAAGTACAGATATAGGCAGTGTGGACTATACCATCTCCAGCAATCATATCTATAATAAGCTGAATGAAGACACTTTATATATCGCTTTCACCTATACCGGTTCGGTACTTAAAATGGACGAGCCGGAATGCGAAAATTTTCTGATGATCATGCATAGCTGCATGGTGCCCGCCAGGCCATTAAGCTATCCTATTACGTTTCTCTACCGCGCAAGTGAACTATCGGAAGCACCAAAAGCCTTCTTAGACCAACTGCAATTACGCAGATCACTAAGACATGAGATCAGGGTTTCTTACTGCCAGTGACACAATTACCAAACACGATTTTTAGCTACCTTCGGCAACATATTCACAGGATTTATAGATGCAGCTCAACCTTACATTAGACATTCCCCCGCTCCCCAGGCCCATTACTTATACTGATAGTATATTGCTGATAGGCTCCTGTTTCACCGAGCATATGTCCGACCGGTTAAGCCAGCATAAGTTCCGGGTATTGCCCAATCCACATGGCATACTGTTCAATCCGCTCAGTGTATCTCACAGTCTCAATAGTTATATAGATGCAAAGCTATATGCACCTGAAGATCTCTTTCACCTGAATGAGCTCTGGAACAGCTGGGACCACCACACCCGTTTCTCTGACGTTGAAAAGGGACAGACATTATATCATATCAATAAGGCGCAGCAAGCCGCAACAGCATTTATTAAAGAAACCAGCTGGGTACTGATCACCTTGGGCAGCGCTTATCAATATTATCTGCAGGCAGTACAACGGCCCGTAGCTAACAACCATCGGGCTCCCGCCCAGTGGTTTGATAAGAAGATGCTGACTACTGAGGATATTGTAACAGTATTAAGTGGCACCCTCGCTAAGTTATTTGTACTTAATCCCCATGTGCAGGTTATGTTCACCATCAGCCCTGTGCGCCATATTCGCGATGGGGTGATCAATAACAATCGCAGCAAAGCGCGACTTATAGATGCGGTACACACACTGTGCGAACGGTTTAGTAACACTTACTACTTTCCTGCCTACGAGTTGCTGATCGACATACTGCGCGATTATCGTTACTACGATATAGATTTTGTGCATCCTAACTACCTGGCCACAAGCTATGTATGGGAGCAGTTCGTAAAGTCATGCATAGCGCCTGACACACAGAAAATAATGCAGGAAGTGCAGGAGATAGCTACCGCCCGCGCTCATCGCCCGCGCTTTCCGCAAACGGAGGGGCATGCAAGGTTTAAGGCCAGCTATGCACAGAAGGTGGCAGACTTGCTGAAGCGATACCCCTATCTCAGTTTGAAAGAAGAGCTTGATTATTTTTCAACATAACAACTAAACAATAAGATGAAGCAAACAATTGTTGCACTGCTGCTATTATCCGCTTTCAACCTCCATGCACAGGACAGGAAAGATGCAGCTAAGTACGTGGAAGGCCCACGCAACATTTTTTTCGACAGCATCACTGCTGCTAATGAACGCTACTTTGCAGAAAAGCATGAGCCGCATAAGCGCCTCATGATGGACCTCTCAGGTGTGGACTATCCTAAGTCTGTAAGCGAGTTCACCATCGTTACGGCTGACAAGCCGGTGTCCCAGGGCAATACAGGTACCTGCTGGTGCTTTAGCAGCACATCTTTTTATGAATCTGAAATTTCTCGTTTGCATCATAAGCATATTGCATTGTCAGAGATGTACACTGTCTATTGGCAGTATGTAGAAAAGGCCAAAGAGTTTGTACGTACTCGTGGCGAGTCGATATTTGATGAAGGCTCTGAAACCAATGCTACGCAGGACATGATGAAGAAGTATGGCATCGTGCCTTACGAAGCCTACACAGGCCTGAAAGCCGGCCAGCCCTACCAGGACCACAGCAAGATGATAGCAGAAATGCGCAGCTACCTGCAAAGCGTAAAGACAAACAACGCGTGGAACCCTAAGGCAGTAGTGAAAACCATCCGCTCTATTATGGACCACTACCTGGGTGAGCCGCCAACTGTTGTAAAAGTAGATGGTAAAGAATACACGCCAAAAGAATACCTGCGTGAAGTAGCAGGCCTCAACCCTAACGATTACGTAACCTTCATGTCACTGAAAAGCGAGCCCATGTGGACCAACGCTGAATACAAGGTAGGTGACAACTGGTGGCATTCTAAAGATTATTACAATGTGCCGCTTGACGAATATATGCATCTCATAAAGCATGCGCTTGAAAATGGCTACGGCATAGCCATAGGCGGTGACGTAAGCGAGGCGGGCATTAACCTGAAAGAAGGCGTAATGATGGTACCAACCTTCGACATCCCATCATCTTATATCAATGACGATGCCCGCCTGTTCCGATTCCTCAACGGCAGCACTACAGACGATCATGCTATGCACATCATTGGCTACGCTAAGAGATCGAATGGTATATGGTTCCTCGTGAAAGACTCCGGCTCAGGTGGTCACAACAACAAGTATGCGCCTGGCTACTGGTTCATGCACGAAGACTATGTGAAACTGAAAATGATGACCGCAACTGTAAATAAAAACGTCGTAAAACGCGTGCTGGAACAGATGAGTAAATAATCCTTATTTGTAGCAACAAGGAGCGGAACATAACCGCTCCTTGTTGTTTCTTTCATCTTCAGCTTTTCCATTTTCATCCATCCCACTGCCCGTTTTGTCGCATAGCGTGTAATAGGCTTTTTACTTCTTCGTTGCTTTAATAAACAGGATTATCTATTTATTATGGAACGTAGAGATTTTTTTAAGTCAGCATGTGCACTCTGTGGTTTGGCACTCATCCCCGGCGCTTTAGTAGAAAGCTGCACCAAGCAAAGTTATACAGGCCCATCCAATGTCAATTTTACCCTCGATCTCACACAATCTGCCAATGCAGCCCTCAATACAGTGGGTGGAGCGGTTATTGCTAACGGTGTTATTGTCATCAGGTCATCAGCCGGCACCTTCAATGCATTGTCTGCCACCTGCACGCATCAGGGCTGCCAGGTTGGGTACAATTCATCCGCACAGGAAATAGTTTGTCCTTGTCATGGCGGCACTTACAATCTTTCAGGCAAAGTATTGGGCGGCCCACCACCCTCAGCATTAACTACTTATACAGCTACGCTAAGCGGCAATATATTAACGGTAAAGTCTTGATAAAAAGCCAGGAGCCCACGCAGAGGAGATAGATTAGTTATTCAGTACCATCATATTATTCTCTGTTACATAAGAGGTATTAGAGGTCTGGTTGGCTGACATAGTGCATTTACCGTTGAAGTTGGCTGTGGGCTCTATGCTTAGCTTTCCTACAGTTATGTTGCCGTTCACGGTGCTGTTGGCTTTCAGGCTCAGCAGTTCATCAGTGCTCACGCTGCCGTTTACGGTACCATTAATATCGGCATTCACAGCATGCAGGTCGCCGTCTATGCTGCCGGTCTTGCCCAGCACCACCCTTGCCTTGCAGAAAACATTGCCCACCACATGGCCATCTATGCGCATATCATGCTCCGCTTCTATATCGCCCAGTATCTTCATACTGGCGGCTATGGTGCTTATAGAGTCTGCCGCAAAAGAAAACTTGCTTTTTCCCTCTTTGTTTTTTGTAAACATATAGCTGATTTTTTAAACGGTTAAGCAATATGGGGGGGTTACAAAATAGTAAAATATTCCAATATATCTAAATAATTGAAAAATTGATCCTTTATCGTCCGCAAATTTACGGCTTTCAGCTATGCAGGGTATTAAATTATTAATAACCAGCGCCTCATATCTGCAAACCATAAATAAGCTTACCTTTGCACCCTCATTTTTTCCTTTCATGGATCGTAATACAGTCATAGGTTTTTCCCTGCTGGCGGTGCTGCTTGTAGTTTATGTAACCTACAACCAGCATACCCAGACACAATATTTAGAACAAAAGCGTGCGGACTCCATTGCTTATGCCAAGGCACATCCGCATACCATTATAGATAGCAGCAAAGTAGTAAAGCTGGATACTGCAGCCAACCGGGCCACAGATTCGCTTCGCAAACTGATGCCGCCGGCTTTCAATGGAACAGCACAAACCATTAAGGTTGAGAACAAAAAGCTGGCTATCGAGTTCACTACAAAGGGCGCTTACCCTGTTAGTGCAGAGCTGAAAGACTACAAAACATTCGGCCAGAAGCCACTTTACCTGTTCAATGGTGCCGGCAACCAGCTGAGCGCTATACTGCCTACAGATAATGGTCGCGCTACAACTGATCTTTATTTTACTCCTGTTATAAAGGATGAACCTAACGGCAACAAGACCATTGACTTTACCGCTGACATGGGTGCAGGCAAAAAGGTAGATATCATATATACACTGCCTGCGGACAACTACATGATGCAGTGTAACGTGCGCCTTACCGGCATGTCTGCCTCAGCCCTGCCGCTTACTGTGCAGCTCATGGCCCTGCATACGGAAAAGGACATCAAGTCTGAGCGTATGTACACGCAGGAATACTTCCAGTACAAGAACGGTGACCATGACTACTTTACTGCCCGCAATGACGAGAAGAAAAGCCTCAGCGATCCTGTAAAGTGGATAGGCCTGCGCAAACAATATTTCAACTCTATCCTTGAAACAGACGATGGTTTCAACAAGGTAGATTACATCAATAACCCAAATGTTACCGACAGCACCGTTACCGTACTGAATAAGACAAGCATGGAACTGCCGGTGAAAGCAGGTGTTAACACAGCTTCTTTCAACTGGTACATAGGCCCTAACGACTATCGTATCCTTCGTTCTTACCACATGGATTTTGAAGATATGGTGCCAATGGGCGTAGGTATTACAGCCTTCGTTAAGTATATCAATAAATATATACTGCTTAATGTCTTCTTTTTCCTTACCAACTTCATCAGCAATTATGGTCTTATCATCATATTGCTTACAGTTTTCATCCGCCTGGTGCTTTCGTTCTTTACCTACAAAAGCTACCTGTCAGCCGCTAAGATGCGCGTATTGAAACCGGAACTGGATGAGCTGCGTAAAAAATACGGTGATGATCAGCAAAAATTCAGCACAGAGCAAATGAAGCTTTGGCGCACAGCAGGCGTTAGTCCGTTCGGCGGTTGCTTGCCTACCTTGTTCCAGATGCCAATATTGCTGGCGCTTTATTACCTGTTCCCGTCTATGATCGAGTTCCGTCAGAAAAGCTTCCTTTGGGCGCACGATCTATCGGTTTATGACAGCATTGCGCACTTGCCATTTAACATCCCTATCCTGGGCGACCATATCAGCTTGTTCACTTTGCTCATGACAGCATCCAGCTTGTTCCTGGCGCTGTACAACCGCAACATGACTGCTGCTGATCCGGCTAACCCGGCTATGAAGTTTATGCCATACATACTGCCATTCATATTCCTGGGCATGTTCAACAAAATGGCAGCGGCGCTTACGTTCTACTACTTCTTCTCTAATACACTTTCTATCCTGCAACAGTTCATTATCCAGAAGTATTTCATTAATGAAAAAGCTATCCATGCGCAGATAAAAGAAAACATGAGCAAGCCGGCAGCCCCAAGCAAATGGGCGCAGAAAATGGAAGAGATACAAAAAGCCCAGGCTGCACGTACGAACCAACCGAAGAAACTTAAATAAGATAGAATAATCTTTATATAAGTAAGAGGATAACCGTGTTTGGTTATCCTCTTTTGTTTTACATAAAAAAATTAAGGACCCTGGAAAGGGCCCTTCTGTTACATATAGAGGATAAGAGAGAGCGGAATAAGAGGCTAAAAATTTACTGTTATATAAATACAGGAAAGTATAGCTATGAAAAGTGCAATCTTTTGCACAATGGCCGCATCAACACGTACAACATTTGCAGGTTGAGGCGCTTTGTGGGCAGTTGCTATGTGCATGGCGTTTATTATAATTGACGACACAAAGATGCGATGCTCACAAGCCCTTGCAAAACTATTTCAGCTACTTAACGAGCCTTTTAAATCTGCTTAACAAGCGCTTAGTAATTTGTAATAATTCCGTCAAACAATGCGTTATTGACTCCGTGACAGCGGCAGGCAGCTGAATGCTTCAATACTTTTGTTATATTTATTCTAATTAATAAGCTCATCCGGTTCCCGTTATGAATTTACCCAGGCTTTATTTGATTACCGGCACTTTACTATTGCTTGCACTCTTTAGCTGCAAACGCACTGATGATGTGAATTTTACGGTAGAGAATCTCACCAATAAGCAATTGAATGTAGCCATCTATTCGTCCATCAGCGATTATAACAACAGCGCCAATGCTATAATGAAAGGCATAGCCCAGGTGCGCGGCTACTGGGTGGTGCCCATGAAAAAGCTTACAGAGGGCAAGATGTACTACATAGACGTGTACAGCGATGATTACCTGTATAACAACTGGTACACTGCCAACGCCCTCCTTTCTGACTCTTTCAGCGCTAGCAACCATGATACTCGCTATACGGTATATAGCTATACGCATAATGATTACTCCATGCTTACCTGGCTCAATGGCCTTGGTCCCCAAACCACCTGGAAGGCATTCAATGCATACACCTATTCGGGTGGCGGCTATACTTCTATCTGGTCCACGCTTTCTGCAGGCCAGCAAAATGTGCAATTAGTGATCAGCAAGAACAGCACCTGCAAGTTAACCACAGGTACGGGTATGGATTCCACTTTAAACCTGCTTTCCAGCTATGATACTACCACACATCAATGCAGCGCAACACTGCTAAATAATAGCCACTCAGGTATTGGTAGCCTCACAGCCAACTTCAATACTAAAACATTCGCCCTTACAGCCTCTAAAGATACCATGCTGGCCTACTTCAATGGGTTAGGGTATTTTGCTATGGCGAGGCAATAATCTACAGTTAATTTTTAAGGTACTATACAATAAAAAAAGCTTTTATTATATTTATCTCCATAAATCTAACACACATGCTTTATTTGAATATACGCAGAACATTATTGATTGCTGTTTTCATGTTAGCGGCAGCGCCTGCCCTGTTCGCACAAACCATTGGCAACCGTGCCGATATTGTAAACAGGAAATGGCGCATAATAGCTATGAAATGCCCGGATGCTATGAATACCGATGGCAATGAGGACCAGTTTATACATTACTATGGTACGCTGACGCTAACGCCCAGCAACTATCAGAACATCAACTACGGCACCTTTGTAAAAGTGCATCACGATGCCAGCGATAACCCGATAGAACGCGGTAACTACAGCCTGGTAAGCGATGACATGAATGGTACCCGCCTGATATTAAAATCACGCAAAGGAGAGACCACAACCACTTACCGTGTGGAGCTGGTATATCCTAACCATCTTACCCTCATTAACCTGGGTGATGACGAAAAATGCAAAGTAACTTACGCTATCGCACCATAAGGCGATACATGGATCATAACAGAAGAGAAGCACTTCCCTGAAAAGAGGTGCTTTTTCTTTTACAGGCTTTCTACTGTTTTCTTCAGTCCGTCCAGCACCATATTCCAGTTCTGGCGCATGTGCTCTACACCCTCTTCGTTTTCTATATTGTCTTGTGTAATGCTTACGACCGTTTTGCCATTTTCCTGCTTTATTTCTTCTATCACATTGGCGTAGTTCTCAGGCTTGTCTTCTTTGCCGCTCATGGAGCTGTAGTAGGTAGTGTGGAGTAATTTTTCAGGTATGATGTCCACTATCCGGCCTTTGTCCTCATAGTGCTTGCCTTGCCATTCGCCGGTGTAGGTAACCGTGCTGCCTTTCTTCCAGTCGCTGGTGGTATCAGTGCCAAACATGTATTGCTTAATAAGTGCCGGTTCTGTAAAGGCACGCCACACCTGTGCCGGTGTAGCATCTACTTCTTTAGTTACGGTAACGGATAGTTTGTTTGCCATGATGTATAGTGTTTAGATAACGAAGTTAATAAATCTGCCTAACAATCATCGTTCTCACAAGGTGCTGCGGCCGATTCCAGCTCTATGGTAGCATGGTTTATATTGTGGTGTTCCAGCTCGTGCTTTATACTATGCACCACCTTCATCTTTTGGTCGAAGCTGAGCGATTCATTTAGTACCACGTGGGCGGTGAGCGCATTCTCGGTAGTGCTCATGGCCCATATATGCACATGGTGTATGTCCTGCACCTCGGGCATCTTGCTGATATGAGCCGTTATATCTTCTACGTCCATATCAGGCGGCACAGCATCCAGCGACAGGCGCAGGCTATCGGTAAGCAGCGACCAGGTGCTATAGAGTATCACCAGCAATACTATTATACTAATGGCAGGGTCTATCCAGTACCAATGTGTGTATTGTATAATGATACCACTCACTACTACCACCAGCGATACGACTGCATCAGCCAGCATATGCAGATAGGCGCCTCGTGTATTCAATTCATTGCCTTTGCGATGGAAAAGGTAGGCGGTAATACCATTCACCGCTATACCCAGCGCAGATACCCAGGCAATTACTCCACCGGGCACCGGTTCGGGCTGGTCAAGGCGCCGTACAGACTCATAGCCCAGCATGCCGATAGCTATGAGCAATATTACTGCATTGGTTAATGAAGCCAGTATGGTAGTTTTTTTATAGCCGTATGTATAAGTGCTGCTCGGCTTTACTTTGGCCAGCCGGAAGGCAAAAAGGGACAGCACAAGGCTGGCTACATCGCCCAAGTTATGGCCGGCGTCAGAAAGCAGGGCCATGCTATGATTGGCAAAGCCAAATATGGCTTCCGCTATCACATAAAGGGTATTAAGGGCTATACCGATAATAAATGCGCCGCTTGCCATATCGGCAGGACTGACATGATGGTGATGACCGTGATCGTGACTATGGCTGTGATTATGATCGTGCATGATACTTATTGCTGAACCTCCATGAATAGAATGCAAATGTACACTACATAAAAAATAAACCATGGATATCAGCCTGCACCAAATAGGAAGGGGAACTATCAATAGCCCCCCTCACATCTCTTTTACAAACGGCGGTAAGAATAAGGCCGCTTGAAAAGATCCAAACACACACACTCCTCAGAGCAAATTATATAACGCAAGGATTGTGCCTATGGTATGAGGAAACTATTGCTTTAACAAAGTTTTAAATATGGTTTAATATAGCTTAGCTAAAGGCTTATATTTTTGCCTCTTTTCGGTCCTTTTCTTTGGCCTGCTGTATCGCTTTTGAGTGCTTCCATCGCTTGTGTGTCCATAGCCAGTTTTCAGGCTGCTCATGTAGCTGCTGTTCCATAAAGGTTACATAGCTTTTTATTACCTCTCCGCTCGCCATCGTAGATGCATCCCTGGTAAGCAGCGGAACATTGATGTGATAATAGCCTCGCCTTACCTTTTTTATTCCTACAAATACCACAGCCGCCTTAGCACGCATGGCCAGTTGTTCCGGTCCCTTGAAGAAAGGCGCTTCCCTGTGCATAAATGGCAGCCATAAAGCCCCGTTCAGGTTGGACGGATTTTGATCGGCAATGAGCCCAACGCCATGCGGTATGCCCTGCAGGCGCTGAAAACCTTTTTTAGCCTTCATGGAGATAAGCCAGCCACCGCCACGGGTACGTGCGTAGTTAATAAGGCGGTCCATAGCGGCATTTTGGGTAGGCATATACACCCCGGCTATTTGCTGCGGGCTGTTGAGCTGGCAGGACACATTTACCCACTCCCAGTTAAAGGTATGTCCCAGCATTATGTACACATTCCTTCCCTCATCTTTCAGTTCCTTCATTATCTCCCAGCTGCCTGTCACCCGCCTGTTCAGCTCCCGTTTAGATATAGAAAGCAACTTAATGAGCTCTATCCACTGATCACAAAAGCTATGATAAAAGCGCTTCATAATTTGTTTCCGTTCTGCATCGCTTTTCTCAGGAAAGGCATGCATCAGGTTGTCCATTACCACAGCCCGGCGATAACCCGCTATATGGTACACAAGCAGGTATATAAAATCAGACAAAAGATAAAGCACCCGGAGGGGTAATAAAGAAATGGGGTAAAGAATGCCTATAAATATATAATACACACTGCAAAAATAGGCTTTAATTGGCGGATGC
The DNA here is from genome assembly GCA_051959855.1 of Flavipsychrobacter sp. Lineage (GTDB taxonomy): Bacteria > Bacteroidota > Bacteroidia > Chitinophagales > Chitinophagaceae > SZAS-30. The sequence goes on from JBQCEX010000427.1 coordinate 11,583, forward strand.
CTGGTTGGGGGGGCGGCAAATGAAATATATTAGAATAAAGCCAGTTCCTTATTATGGCTGTCTCCTTACTTTTACAGGATGGGACAGAATAATATTGCAATAGCCAACAAGTGGTTTGACGCATTTAATGAGCACAACCTGGAACAGCTGCTTTCTTTATACGATGATTATGCGGCCCATTATAGTCCTAAATTAAAGATAAGACAACCTGAAACAAATGGCTATGTGAAAGGCAAAGCTGCACTGCGTGCCTGGTGGCAGGATGCCTTTGACAGGTTGCGAACCTTGCACTACAAGGTGACTACTTTGACAGCTAATGATGAACGAGTGTTTATGGAATATATACGGCAGGTGGCAGGTGAAGAGGATATGCTGGTAGTCGAAGTGCTGGAAATAAAGAACGGACTGATTGTTGCATCACGGGTGTACCACGGGTAGCTTGTTGCAATAATATTACAAAAGGGAAATATTATAAAGAATATCTTTATGATATAATACCTATAAAATGAAAAAGATAACCCTTTCTGTATTGCTGGGACTGGCAGGCTTCTCCCTTTATGCGCAAAACAATATATATAAGATAAAGGCAGCCATGCTGCAGGACGGCGCGATAAAAGATAAAAATGAAACGCGAGAAATAGAACATGGCGAGGATGATAATATGGCCAAGTTCAACAGGTGGTTTGCACTGATGGAACCACGCTGCTACCCGAGCGGCGATGTGCCCGGCCCCGATGTGCTGCTAAACGCCTGGAAGCCTGATAACAATAACAGAACCGCCGGCTATAAAAAAACAGGCAGCACACCCAATTGGCAGCCCATAGGGCCTATTGTGACAGGTGAATATGCAATTGCCATAGGCAGGGTCAACTGCATAGCGGTCAATCCAGTAGATACCAATACTATTTATATAGGCACAGCAGGTGGCGGCCTTTTCATAAGTCATAATGGTGGTAAGAACTGGAAATCGAACAGCGATAATTTTCCATCATTAAGCATTGCGGCCATAGCTGTCAATCCTATACATCCTGATACCATATATGCCGCTACCGGCGACGAATATGGCTATGAAACCTATAGCTATAACATATTTTGGGGGGGCCTTTACTCGGCAGGTATCATTATGAGCAGCGATGGTGGCAACAGCTGGCATACCACCGGCATGAGCTACTTGCAGTCGGACCGGCAAATTGTGCAATCTTTGCTGATACATCCACGTCATCCTAACATACTGCTGGCCGGTACGCGCAATGGTATATACCGCAGTACGGATGCCGGCGTTAGCTGGAAGAATGTAGATACGAACCAGCATGTGTACAGTATGGCCATTAAACCCAACCAGCCGGATACTGTATATGCTGCCAATGATTCAAATCTGAAAGTATCATACGATGCCGGTGCGAGCTGGCGAAATATTTACTATGGCATTAATACGCCAGGGGCTTATCCAACAGATAACCGCACGACCATAACCGTATCGCCGGCG
>JBQCEX010000428.1:0-4803 GCA_051959855.1 Flavipsychrobacter sp.
GTTGTACTATTCCACATATAGCTAATTATTGAGTCGGGCAGGGAACCGGCGTTTAAAAAATTTCGAGTTTTATTGGCATTTAACCAAGTGCTGCCTACATAAGCCAACATCTGAGTAACAAGCAAGTTATTATGTGCATCATAACTATAACTGTCAGCAACATTGTATTGCCATGCCCCAGATACCCAGTAACAAGTAGTATCTAATATATTGTTGTTAGCTGCGTCGTAGGTTTTTACTGTTTTAGATGTGTTTTGCCAGCTAGCTGCTGCAGTATTCCAATATTGAGAAATACTTGTGGCCAGATTATTATGGCTATCATAAGTATTAATAGTTAGTGTTGAGTTTTGCCAGGTTTTATGCAACGTATCATAGCGTTGGAATAGCTGGGTTAGCATATTGGAATTTGTGTCGTAAGACTTGATAGTCCTGCTTTGCATAAAGTATTTCCCATTATGACTATTCTTTAATAAAAGAAATGCTGTATCATAGTTACCTGCATAGGCCCATCCGTTAGTACTATTAAACATATTGCCACTTCTGTAACCTGTATAACTATACATAAAAGAATCCCTCAACACAAAGCCCGTAGTGTCGTACGTGTAGTGTGATGAGCGGATAAGCCGCAGGCGGGCTTTAGCAGTAAGTGCCGGAAAGGTTAGCGTTAGCAGGATTAATGAACAAAATACTTGTTTCAATTTCATGAGTCAGAACGTTTAGTTAACATAATTTGAGTTGCCAAAATAATTAACTGACAGTTAATAGATGTTTTTACTCGGGGTGATTTTGAGGGTTAAAAAACAGCTCTGCCCTTTGCATGAAAAGTAGAAAGCCCCGGCGTTGCCGGGGCTTCAAACTATCTTATACTATTTATAGATTAATGCACTACAGTGAAGCGTTCAGTAACAACACCATTAGCACCTTTTACCTTGATGATGTAATTGCCTGAAGGCAGGCTGTTGGTAGATACAGTGGTATTATAAGTTGTACCCGCTGCTGCCTGCCATTGTGCAAATGGTCTGCCATTCAGATCATAAATACCTACAAGTGCAGATTGTGCTTTATCCCATGTAATATTAACGGTTAGGAAATTATTAGCCGGGATAGGATACAGCTTAATAGAGCCACCTGCATTATATACATCATGAACGCTAAGAAGGTCATAATAATAAAGTGCACGTGTATCAACAGCAGGCTGTAAATACCATGAAGAAGATGATGTACTCCAGCTATTTGTTGTAGTGCTTTCTATTTTGTTGGCTGCTGTATATGTATTCAGCCATTCAGTAGTATATATGTACCTACCTACCGCAAAACGCCAGGTAGAATTTAGCCTGGCAATCATATTGTGGCTGCCATCGTAGCTCATACTATCATGTTCTATCGGATTCCATGCAGAACTAACATAACTAGCAGAGTCAAAAGTAATCATATCGTTGCCGGAATATGTCCAGTTTTGCTGAAGGTAATTTACCCATGAGCCACCTGCTGCAGTATCCCATGTCTGGGTAATATCAGAAAGCATGTTGTTTGAGCCGTCATAAGTATAGGTATCCTGGCTGGAATTTACCCAAACTGCTTTTTTACCATTATATCTTGATTCTATATCAGTAAGTATTTTACCTGCACTGTTGACTGTATAAACACCTTTAGTAGAGGTATACCAGGTGCCGCCATAATAACCATAGCCTATATAACCAGTCAGATGATTAGACGCATCATAGCTGTAAGTAGTAAGCGACTGCGGACCGTAACCTTTACCTGCATTGTAGTAAACGGTATCGGTTATCATGTTATTATGTGAATCGTAAGTGTATCCCTGATGGACATACAGGTTCCATGTTCCTGAAGTCTTGTTATAGGTTTTCTGTGTAGCAGAAAGAACGTTATTTGATCCGTCATACGCATAGTCTGTTTCGTTCACGTCTACCCAGGTGGTTGGCGTATCGCAAGTCTGCGTATTAATTGTCAGCACATTTCCGCTCATGTCGTAAGTCTTAAGTATACGGCTCTTCCAGTAATAACCGGAAAGATCATAGCTGTATGCATTAGTCAAGGCCTGATCATAATAAGAATTACCACCTGTATAGCTATATACAGTAGAGTCTGTATTTAAAAATGCTGTTAACGCGTGATTATACGTTGCATTTGTAAGGCCCACCAAGCGCTGCGCCGAAGCACAGATAGGGGACAGGGCTAAAGCTGCTAAGAGTAATTTTTTAAACTTCATATCGTTTTTTTGTTTTTAACAAGGAAAAGGATTGCCTCTGTATTAAGACAGAATTAAATTTTTATTAATTGCAAGATAAAATTTTTAGTTAACAAAAAACAAAAAAAATGAGGCAGATAGTTAAAAATCATGTATTGTTTAATTCAGATTTTCAATTAATTAAACATTATACATGAATAATTATATAAATAATTGCATATTCATTGCTTCATATTATTATTCAATTTCTACAGGCATTACATGTACATACATCTATATGACTATAAGTTAATGCAATACTTCATAATGCATGTACATACATACATTTGCTATCGGAAATCAGACCAACACTTAAAACGATTAGCAAAAATGAAAAAAGCAATTATTCTCTCAGCCTTATTACTGGCACAGACCGGCTTCATAGCACAAGCTAAAGGGGACAAGAAAACGGCTGTTAAGAAACCTGCAGCAACAGCTGCTGCAACGGCCCCTGTAAAATGGAGCACTGATGCTACGCACTCTGCCGTGAAGTTTTCAGTTACGCACCTTACCGTATCCACCGTAGAAGGGAACTTCAAGAAATTTGAAGGCACTGTGGTGAGCAGTGGCAATGACTTTAATAATGCCCAGGTAAACTTTATTGTAGATGTGAGCAGCATAAATACAGATAACGAAGCACGCGACAAGCACCTGAAAAGTGATGACTTCTTCAATGCTGAAAAATATCCGAACATGACTTTTACCAGCACATCTTTTAAAAAGATAAGGGGTAACATGTACGCACTGGAAGGCAACCTCACTATTCGCGATGTGACTAAGAAGGTAAAATTTGGTGTATTGTACGGTGGTACTGTTAAAGATCCATGGGGCAATATAAAGGCAGGTTTTAAAGCTACTTCTACCATAAGCCGCAAAGCTTACAACCTGAAATGGAATGCACTAACCGAAGCAGGTGGCGCAGTGGTAGGCGATGAAGTAACTATAAATCTGAATATGGAATTCGCACAGCAAAAATCATAATTGGACATAGTGGTTAGGGTAGATTTATAGGGTTTAGTTTCAGCCGGGGAGTTCTCTTCCCGGCTTTTTTGATCAAGCGCAAATAGGAAATGCCTGGCTAATAGCCAAGCATTTCCTATGAATATTGTGATCAGATTAATTGATGGTCTGCCTTGAGAGGGTAAAAGTACCAATATCTTTTATTTTCACCATTATTGGGCCTGTAGGCACTGCACCTGCTGTGCCGGAAGGCGAGCTAAGTGTATAATAAATATCACCTGCTTTATTCAGCTGGCCGTTCTCATCATACTTGCTGCTGTTGTAGTACAGTGACAAGTGGCCTGTAGTACTGCCTGCCGGTGTACCTGCGGCATCTGTACGCATGATGAGCGTTACATCTGCACGCTGGCCGTTAGGGTTGATATAAGAAAAGGTCATTGAGAAGTCCTTATGAAAGACTATCTGGAAAAATCTGTCTACCTGGGGCAGGTTGTTCCATAGCACGCTGTCGCTGCCGCCACCGCTGTATACATAGCTAAAGCCATCAGTAGCCAGCCAAGTGGTGCTGGTATGGTTGCCATCCAGGCACAGCAGGCGTGCATAGTCTGTTTCACTTTCCAGCTTCAGCTGGTTGGTTTGTACAGAGGCTGTAATGCGTGGATTGAAGGCTGTGTATAAGTCTTCACGGTTTACCCAATTAGTGTAAGTATAGTCGTCGCTATACCAATCCACATAATAAGGTATATCTGTATGCAAGGTAGATGAACGAACCACGAATGTGCTGTTGGCACCTGCCACGCCTGTAGTTACAGGGTTGGTATTGTTCATATAGTCATTCATGGTGCTATACACATCCACATGAATTTGTTTGTCTGTATTGTTGATGAAGGTGTAGTTGAAGGCATCAGGGCTGTTACCCTTATCGCAGCCGGCAAATAATACAGCGGCTCCGCAAACAACATACAATGCACTACGCAGGTTCATATATTTTGGTTTTAAACGAATGTCAAAAGTAAAGCGGTACGGGATATATTATCATAATCATACCACCGTTAACAAGCTATTAGTAGCCTGCCCTTCTGTCTCCCCTGCATGTAGTTTGGTGAAAGTCTAAAGCCTCGTCAGCCACTTGTCTATCACTCCCCGGTATTGTTCAAAGCTTTCCATACCGGCCCCGGCACTAAGGTAAGGAAATCGCGCGGCTCCTGCCAACGCTTTGCTCAGCTCAAAGTTCTTCTGGCCCTGGCAATAGAATATGCCCTGCTCCTGAAGATATTTGCCCAGGTACTCCTGCTCTGTCTGTCCCGGTGTAGGTATCAGTATTGCTTTCTGCTGCAACCTTACCAGGTCCATGAGTGTGGAATAGCCGCTACGGCAGATAACCATACTAGCCTTGCTGAGCAAAGGTAATAATTCCTCGTTATTCAGTTGCTTATAATAATTTATATGTGCAGGAATATTTTCCGGCGCCACAGCATCGGCAGTTCCCTCCACAAAATGCACCGTACCCAAATAGTGGTATAGCTGCTCCCACAGCAAGGCCGAAAGTATGCTGCGCTGGGGTTCCGGGCCGGATAATAATATAACCAGGCTAT
>JBQCEX010000429.1:0-2486 GCA_051959855.1 Flavipsychrobacter sp.
TCCAGGTTATATTCTTTGATTTTTTCTCTTACAGCCCCATCAAGATCGCCTGTACCAAAATGCAGGAACACAAAATCATTACGCAACTCGTGTAGTTTTTTTATTGTTTCCACCATTGTTAGCGGATCTTTGTGCGGCACCAATGCTGCTGTTGTGCCTATTATATGTTTATCCGGGGTTACCGCCTGCTCTTTTAAGAATTGGAGCACACGTTGCCTGTTTAGTTCTTTTGCTTCTGCTATATCTGGTATTACGGTTACAGGTTTGTTTACAAAGTTCTCTATTATCTTTTTAACGGCAGTACTTACACCTACTATTCCGTCCGTTAGTTGATACTTTAATTTGGTCATAGTACCGCGCGGTACAAAATCTACACGGCGGGTAAATATAATTTTAGCACTATGAAAGGATTTGGTAAAAACACAGTAAGTAAGTATATGAGAGGTTTGAGCATGCAGTACTTCGTATTGCCTGCAATTGAATATTAAGTACAATATTGCGCCGAAAATATTGTTGAATGAAACAACTTTAAAACCTTCAGCTTTGGCTTTGGCTTCCAATGGATACCCTTTACGGCATAGCAATACAACATGATGACCAGCATCTCTGAAACCGATCATGTTATATAACGTTTGTCGCTCCCCTCCCCGCCAGGTCCGCTCAAAGTTCAATTCAAGGATATTCATGACAGCACGAAATATTAACGACCTCCGTTTAATAAAATATCGGTACGGCAATCGGAATCCAATTGTGGTATATTTCCAGAAGTAAGCTGTGCTGCCATGTCAACGGTTTCGTTAGTATAGTACATCAGGCAGTTGATATTACGGCAGTGATTACCGTGAGGCTCATCCTGGTGATTCACTTTCATTGGCGTTATATGAGGTGCCATATCAACCAGCGAAAAGAGATGGCCCAATTCGTGATTTAATACTGTCGATTCCAGTGTTACTCTATCTATTTGCCCTGCTCCGCCCGATAAGTTATAGATTGGCTTGCCAAACAGTGCTATAGAAGTATTGCGAAAGGCAATACCTAAAAGATTATTATTGCTAAAGTCACCATCGGTTATCAATATGCACACAGCTATATCATTAGCACCATTGTAGCCATTGCGATTGGTGACTTCTATATCCATCACATCGTTTATGTTCAGCGTTTTTCCGTTGGCTGTTATTTCTCTTTCCCTTACAGTAATTCCTTTGGGCTTATAACAGAACGAGTCAATGAACGCCACAGCATTTAATATTATATTGGTATCCGGCTTATAGCCCGGCATATATAGTATTTCCAGGTCTACCTTATTAAATTGCTGGTCTGTTATCAGATCAGCTCCGGAAAAACCGGCGTACTGATTGTCATAATCTTCCGGCAGACTACTTAATGGTGTTGCAAGGCTGCCTCCGCCACAAGAAAATAAACCAATCAGGCAAAAAGCAAAGCAGATACTATAAACAAGCTTCATTGGGCTATCAGTTTCGAGAGGCTTAAAGTTACATAAAACAATGTGTGCTACAATTTCACTTTTACCACTACTTTCTTTACTGTAGCAGGCTTTTCAACTTTTATACAAGGCATATGCAGATCTGTAGGAAAGAAGATCATAAACATACCTGCTTTGAAGCAAGTGAAGAAATCTGGCACATCAGGTACCAGTAAAAAATCGTCTTCTTCGCTGTATTCCTTAGATAATTGCTGATCACTTAGGAATGCATGTCCTACCAGTTCTCCACCATTTATTATGTACTGCACATCTATATACTTTCTATGTGCCTCCATTTGCTCAGTAGCAGCATCCAACGTATGATATTCCTGTACAATGGCGAAAATGTTGTCGTTATCAATTTGATATTTTCCGGGTAATATATGTTGGAGATTTGTGTTGACTAGATAATCAAAAGCCTTCGCTATGCCTTTGTCCAAGTCTTCATATCTCTTGCAATTCGTTAAATAATCTATTACCATACGTTTCAAACTAATTATTTAATACAGAATAATGAGATATAATTAACCGTACTTTAATTATCGCTCCATTAAAACTACCCTAAGCGTTTTAAGATGGTTATCGCAAACATGTATTTCTAGCGGCGCGTTATTAAACACATCATGAGAAATATAAGCAGCATATTTTTTGAGAACATCCATATACTGCTGGTCTAGTTCGAGACCCTTTTTCACAACCACACTCACTTCATACGTATTTCCTGATTTGTCTAACTTGGTTGTTTTATGCTGACCATTTTTATCTAAACCTGTCTTTATAAAATAATCTCCAAGGGCATCCACTTCGGAGGTCGTTACTGAAGATGTATAATAAATATCAGTATTGCCAAACACTTTTTTGGGACCATAGCTGGTGCAGCCAATAATAGAAAAAATAAGAAAAGACAATGTAAGTAGGGCTGATGTTTTCATTTAATTGATCTTTGGGGTAAAAATAATATAAAAAGAACTGTCCTTAGAAAATCTCACCCAATATTTCAGCG
>JBQCEX010000430.1:0-4931 GCA_051959855.1 Flavipsychrobacter sp.
GTGCCAGGGAGAATGATAAATTGATGCCTCCCTTTTCAATTTATGCCCACAATAGCGATCGATTTTCAGGCTGGGTATTTGCGAATAAAAAGGAAATACTCATCAATGACTTTGAAAGTGAGTATCACCTGTTTTTACCTAAATCCATAACTGCCTTGCAGGGTTTGGAGCCGGCGTCGTTAATGTATGTGCCTATATTATTGCATAATGAGATAATAGGCATGTTATCTGTAAGAACGCCTCAGAAGGGCGCCTACAATGCCCAAAGCCTGGAGATACTAAAGATATTAGCCGTCTTCATAGGGAAAGCCATAGAAAATAGCCGCACTTCTCACAGCAAGGCACAGCCACTGCCCAGGAGCTATTATTTAGACCCCCTTTCTGCACGCGAACTTGAAGTGCTTGGTTTGTTGTATCGGGGTTGCTCAAATAAGGAAATCGCAGAAAACCTGTTTATTTCATCCAGCACTGTAAAAACGCATACGCTTAACATCTACCAGAAGCTTGAAGTTGCTAATCGTACACAAGCTATTGTGAAGGCTAAAGAGTATGGCCTTATTACCTGAAAATCCACCATTAGGTTGAGAGCCGCCATTTCCGGCGACTCTACTTTTGCTATAAATATTAATTGTTTATGAATGAGATTAAAACAACAACGGTACAGCATGTGTCAGATAAAGATATGCTTGGACGCTCCAGGTGGTACGGGCCAAATTTGTTTACTTTCTTAACGGTAGCAGAAGAAACACAGGGAGCTTTTTCATTGATTAAGACTACGCTCAGAAAGGGCTTTGAGCCGCCTCTGCATATTCATAGCAGGGAAGAAGAAAGTTATTTCATCCTCGATGGAGAAATTACCTTTTTAGTTGGCGAGCAGCAAATACATGCAAAAACAGGAGATTATGTACACTTGCCCCGTTCTATACAGCATACTTTTAAATTGGTAACGGAAACGGTAACATTGCTTCTTTTCATCACTCCGGGTGGATTTGAAGACATGTTTATGCAATGCAGTCGCCCTGCTTTATCTGTAGAATTACCAGAGGTTCCAACTGCGGTTCCTGGCAAGGAATTCTTTGAAAAAATAAATCGCGTAAGCGAAGAGCTGGGAGTTACAATACTGCCGCAGCTTTAATAACACTAATAGCAAAGGTCCGTATGCATGTACGGACCTTTTTTTGCATTGTATAATAGTAGTGTTTCTGCAGGTTCTCTATTCCATGATTTTATTCCTGCTCCTTTGAGGTATCGTTTCTGTCATTCTGTTCCTCAATAAGTTTTGAAAGTGCAGCTATCTGCTCGCGCAGCTTTGCAATGTCGTCAGAGCCGGCTACGGGGCCGTCTGTGCGCTCAGCATCCCTTCCTACGAAAAAGGAGGCAAGGGTAGCCGTTATATACCCTAATACCGAAAAGCCGTAAATAGAAATAAATACTGACAATGTTTTGCCTGCCGGGGTATGCGGCCAATATTGACTTCCTATCGTTATCAGCAGCATTGTAGTCCACCAGATGGCATCGCCATAACTGTTAAAGCTACCTGGCTGATTCCGCTCAAATGCATACATGCCTGCCGCACCAACTAATATGACAACAAGGGTCAGCAATACGATGTAAATAAAGCCGCGGCGACGCAGTGTTGCATTGAAGCTGCGCATGCTGCGGTTCACCGTACCTATCATGGTAACTATGCTGGTACCTTGCACTACACCAAGTATGCGCACAACCCTTAAAATGCGTATCAGTCTAATGGCGGGTACAAACAGAGACAAGCCCACAAGCCACTCTTTTTTCAGATAAGTCTTCTTATCAGGCGCTATAAAGAAGCGAAGAGCGAAATCTATAATGAAGATAACCCATATAACAGCGCTTAAAATTCTGAGTGACCGGGATAAACCATTTGTCATCTCAACAATAAGCAATACAAGCCAGACAACGCCCAGCACCGCTATGGGCACCTCAGCAGTCTTTTCTATTTGCTCTATCAGCTCATGTCTTGCCGCCGTAAGGCCAGATCTCTTTTCCATATATAGCATAGCCTATATATTTTAATGCCAACAAACCGAATGGTTATATATCGGAGGGGCTGGCTTAGCCCTAAGATAGGTGGAGAAATTATACACTTCTTTTAGAACAAGAAAAAAGCCTCCAAATCTTGCGATTTGAAGGCTTTCGAACACTACCGTGTTCCTGTTAGTCGGGGAGACAGGATTCGAACCTGCGACCCCCTGGTCCCAAACCAGATGCGCTACCGGCCTGCGCTACTCCCCGAACCTTATTTGATGTTACACATCAAATGTTTTATAGATCAGCGGTGAGGGCGGGATTCGAACCCGCGGTACGCTTTGACACGTACGACAGTTTAGCAAACTGTTGGTTTCGGCCACTCACCCACCTCACCTTTATTGCTGCATTTGGGTACTGCAGCATGTGTTAAAGAACTTGTTTTTGTTGTTGATGTCCTTAAAAAGGAATGCAAAGATAATAGTATTGACGATAAAACAAAAGATTTTTTCAGCAAATTATATACTTGCTAATTGCACTTTTTGTTGCAGCTCCAGCAGGTGCTCTTTATACTCAGCGTCAGTATCCATAAGGTTTTCCACCGTCTGGCACGAGTGTATCACTGTTGTATGATCAAAACCTCCAAAGTGTTCGCCTATATGTTTTAGCGAGCTCTTGGTGAATTTTTTTGCGAAGTACATAGTTATCTGTCTTGCCTGTACTACTTCACGCTTACGTGTCTTAGCCAGCAGGCGATCGTATGGTATATGGAAATAATCACATACCATCTTTTGTATGTTTTCTATAGTTACCTCGCGCGCTGCAGTCTTCACAAAGTTCTTCATCACGCGCTTGGCAAGCTCCAGGTCTATTTCTTTTTTGTTCAGCGTAGCCTGAGCAAATAATGCTATCAATGCACCTTCCAGTTCACGTACATTAGTTTGCACGTTGTACGCAACATATTTCACTACCTCATCAGGTATTTCCAAACCTTCATGCCTCATCTTCATTTGAAGGATGGCCTGGCGGGTTTCGAAATCCGGTGGTTGTATATCAGCATTCAGGCCCCAGCGGAAACGGCTCAGCAAGCGTTCCTGCATGCCATCCAGGTCTTTGGGTGGCGTATCGCTGGTAAGGATGATCTGCTTACCGCTCTGATGCAGGTGGTTGAATATAGCAAAGAATACTTCCTGCGTTTTGGTAGCAGGTACGAACAGATGTATATCATCCAGTATCAGCACATCTATTAGCTGATAGAAATGAATGAAATCATTTATCTCGTTATTCTTTGAGTGGTCAATAAACTGGTTGATGAATTTTTCTGCACTTACATACAGTACCGCTTTGTTAGGATGCAAACGACGCACTTCATTGCCTATTGCCTGTACAAGATGCGTTTTGCCCCAGCCCACACCGCCAAAAATGACCAGTGGGTTGAAAGACGTAGCGCCAGGTTTCTGGGCCACATGCAAGCCTGCCGAACGGGCCACCCTGTTGCAATCACCCTCTACATAGTTTTCAAAGGTATAGTTTGCATTCAGCTGCGGGTCTATCTGCATGCGTTTCAGGCCCGGTATAGCATAAGGTGTTTTTATGTTATGTGGATCATCCCATTTCAATGGCATGTCCACATAGTTATTTTCCTTCGATGGCTTTGTGTGTGTGCTGCCTGGCATGTTAATGGAAGCAGGATTTCGCTGAGACGAATTGCTTTCCATTAGTATGCGGTATTCAAGACGGCCTTCCTTGCCTAATACACGCTTAATGGTTTTACCTAACAGCTCTACGTAGTGTTCTTCAAGCCATTCATAAAAAAACTGGCTCGGCACCTGTAGTGTCAGGATATTACCTTCAGTAAGGGCTACTGCTTTTATGGGCTCAAACCATGTTTGGTATGTGCGCCAGTTCACGTTATCTTTTATAATCCCTAAACACTTTTCCCAAGCTGCTTCTGCCTCATTCAAATTGCCGGAAGTTGTATTGTAAAGATTGTTAGTCATGTTTCTTTCTCGTTGCTGAAGTTAATATCAATTTTTCATAATTCCTTAAGTTATAGAGACGATTTTATTGCCCGCAAAAAAACTACTCATCCTACGGGTTATTACGTCACTACAGTTATAAAAAATTATTGTTCCCGACGCCTCAAGTCCTTCGCTCGCTCACTCTTGATATTGCCCTGCTAAATTTCTTTAGCGGGAGGACGAAATTGCTAACAATTTGTTGAAAAAAAAAATTAAAACGCCCTTGTTTGTTTAGTTGTAATTACAGATTGGACATTCGCTTAAATGGAACATTTTTTGAAGCAATTCGCTACAAAAAACTTTTTTTAAGAACAAAAATCATTGCTTATTTTTTATTCTTTTTCCTATTTCTGTTGAACAGTTTTACATTATATTTCCACACAAAAAAAACAATTGAACAGAAAAAAGAAAGCCTGCACCAGGCAGGCTTTCATAACTTTTAATTATAAACACTGTTATACTGCGCGATTAATATCGAAGGCTTCCAATTCTTTTGCAACAGCCGTTAAGAAACTGGCGCCTAATGAACCATCAACAATTCTGTGATCATAACTCATAGACAGGTACATCATGTGACGTATTGCTATTACATCACCATCTTCTGTTTCCAGCACTACAGGACGTTTTTTTATGCTACCTACAGCCAGGATGGCAACCTGAGGCTGATTGATAATAGGCGTACCCATTAAGCTACCAAATGTACCTACGTTGGTAAGTGTAAATGTGCCGCCCTGCGTATCGTCAGCTTTCAATTTGTTATTACGTGCACTGTTAGCGAGCGTATTTACATCTTTACTTAAACCAAGCAAGTTTTTGGTATCTGCATTTTTTATTACCGGCACTATCAGGTTGCCACTTGGCAACGCAGTGGCCATACCTATATTTATGTCCCTTTTTATAATGATCTTA
>JBQCEX010000431.1:0-3341 GCA_051959855.1 Flavipsychrobacter sp.
ATATGCGCAAACAATAACCTACCCTTGGCAAAACGAAATATACCAATTGTATGTTGACAACCAGGCAAGCCCAGATTTTCAAATATCATTCGGAGCATGCTCGTATGTACGCCAGGACTCAACTACACCATGTACATGGCCGCATGGCTTAGTAATATATATGCGTACTGCTGCCGGGGTGCCTTTATTGGATGATAATGACTATATCTCGATGTTCCATAATAAGGGAGCGGATTATGGGACAATGTGCCCAACTCATTGTGATGTATATATTGCACCACAAGTAGTGTCTGCTCCTAAAGAAAAAGCCTCACAGCAAACAAATGCGTAATAGTAATTGCATAAATAATTAATTCTAATCAAATTGCATAGGCTTTTATAATTTTGTATCTTTTACATGATAAGAGCCTATGCAATCCTTACTAACAATAGTCGCAGGTAAGATAGTTGCTATTTTGATAGGAGTATATTGTTACAAGTTTCTTCCCAAAGCCTATCGATATATCTTATTACAAGTTACTCTGGCATTAGTATGTGAAGTTGTAGGTGAGGGGGTTGAAAAAATATACCATAAAAATAATTTGTGGATATTTAACTTATACCTTCTTGCCGAAACATGGCTTAATGGGCTTGCCGGCATTGTTTTGCTTAAAAATAAAAGTATAAAAGTAGCCATTCATAATACTCTTTTTTTACTAACCGTTATATGGATAATAAACGTTTACAGCAATGGAATGCAAATTTTTGCTAATTGGTGCTTTGTTGCAAGCGCTATTGCTACGATAATAATATATATGCTTGTTCTGTTTAATAATGCATTTTCCAAGCAGAGCATCTTTACAATGCCTGCATTTTGGCTTAGCATATCAATTATTTTGTTTTTTGGATGTGATCTTCCTTATTTTGGTTTGCGAAATTATTTGCTGAAACATTCTGTAAATATTGAAGAACAATTGTATTATGTAAATTATGTTTTAAATTTCCTACGCTATCCGTTGATAGCAATTTGTTTTTTCCTTTGCAAGCGGCAATACCGCATGCAAACTGTTGTTGAAATTTGATGCATGTTTTCTAATGATATATTTATTGCAGCTGTACTTACCTCTCTTTTAATACTACTTCTTATAGCTGGTATTATCATAACCATATTTGCAGCCAACCGCCGCCACGTAAAGCAGGAAGTAAACATAGCTCAAATGCAGCTCAACTATGAAAAAGAGCTGCGCACTGTAGAAAATGAAGTGCAGGAACAGGTGCTCATCAATGTTGCCCGGGAGCTGCATGATAATATAGGCCAGATGCTGACGCTGATGAATATACAGATAGAGCAGGAAAAATGGGGCAGGCCGGAAATGCAGCAGACATTAAAACCGATTGAAGAAACATTGCAAAGTACCATACAGGAAGTGCGCTTGCTTGGTCGTAATCTTAATAGCGATCTGTTGGAGCAGAATGGACTAATAAACACGATCGATAATGAAGTAAGCCGTCTGAAAGGCCTTAGCCAGTTCACCGTGCATTGGACTAGCGATGGGGTAGAGCCGACAATGGATAAAAATAAACGTGTCATGGCCTACCGCATTTTCCAGGAAATGATCAACAATATGCTCAAGCATGCACGGGCATCAAACGTCTATATTAGTTTGCAGGGAAAAGGAAGCTTTAGCCTTACAGTAACGGATGACGGACGCGGCTTTGACATGAGTGAGGCCATGAATAAAAGTACCAGCTCCGGTCTGAAAAATATATTAAAGCGGGCATCTCTGGCAGAATTAAATTGCGAAATTGATGCTGCTGTAGGAAAAGGCTGTACTTTTACGCTGAAACAATTAGGATAGAGACCCTTTTTATGTCAAATAATATTTCCATCGTATTGGTTGACGATCATACTGTTGTGCGGAATGGCCTGAAATCTTTGATAGAGCGTATGGGAAATTTTATTGTTACTCATCAGTTCGATAACGGTAA
This sequence comes from Flavipsychrobacter sp., assembly GCA_051959855.1. Lineage (GTDB taxonomy): Bacteria > Bacteroidota > Bacteroidia > Chitinophagales > Chitinophagaceae > SZAS-30. The sequence goes on from JBQCEX010000431.1 coordinate 1,969, forward strand.
ACGTTTTATTGAACAAATACCGCTTGCAGAAAAACCGGACCTGGTAATAATGGATCTCACCATGCCGGAAATGGATGGCAAGGAAACTACCAAGTGGCTAAAGGAAAATAACATCAGTTACCCGGTACTGATTTTGACATTAGATACCTCTGAAAAAACGATTATAGACCTCTTTAAATTAGGCGTGCGTGGCTACCTGCCTAAGAGTTGCACTGCTGATGTACTAAAGAAAGCGATTGAAGATGTCATTGATACTGGCTACTATCACAATGAATTGCTTACTCAGGCGCTAACGAAGGAAGATAGCAAGCCTAAATCGCTGGATACAAATATTCAAACATTACTTACCGACAGGGAAAGGGAATTTCTGCAATTAGTTTGTGATGAACATGAATATACCTATGAGCAGATAGCCGATCTGATGAAGGTGCACAGGCGCACGGTGGATGGCTATAGGGAAGCAATATTCAGCAAGTTCAATATAAAATCTAAAACGGGCCTGGTATTATTTGCTATAAAATATGGCGTTATCACTACACCAGGCCACGCTTAGTAATTACATTTTCATTCTGCCGGGATAAATGTGCAGGTAAATTTCGCCACCAAGTGGATAGCTGCCATACAGGCTGCGTAATGGCTGGTCTGCCTGGTATATCGATAGTTGAGCGCCGATAGCAGTGATAATATGCCCTACATGCAGCAGATCATAGCCTGCGCCGACAGTGGCCATATTTAAAGGGTGCAGTTCATGCTCATCATAAAGAACAGAAGATAAGTTCAATTCTTCACCCGACTTGGCAACCCATTCGTAACGTGCATATATATCCAATCGTTTAAGTTTTAAAGTCGCTTCAACCAAGGCAGAATTAGAAGCGTCTTCACCCGCTGTCTTATTTTGTCCCCATAGTGCCGTAGCTGCAATGTATTTTTCACTGCTAAAAGGATATACATAAGTAGCTGATGCTGTATTGCGATACACATTTTCATCAGGCCTCAGTGCTTCAGGGCTTTTTATGAAACCCTGAGATATCTGGAATGCCCAGTGCTGATCCGGGTTGAAAGATAGCCTGGCACTACGCGAGTCGAACTTAGGCTGATCAAAATTGTACCTGTTCTCGTCCGGTTCGCGGCCTGTAAATAAAGAGCCTTCCAGCTTAAACTTACCATACCTGATACCTAGCGTACTAACACCAAAAGTAATATGCGTCGCATCAGACCAGTGATGCGTTATAGGAGCATCAGGCATGAACATACCGGACGGGCGATGCATAAAGGTAACTGGCCCCAGCGCCGGCTCACCAGGATAGCCTACATATAAAAAGGCGTCTGCCTTTTTTGAAAAGGAATAAGCGTAGCTAACTGATAGCTCTGAG
>JBQCEX010000432.1:0-4929 GCA_051959855.1 Flavipsychrobacter sp.
AGATGCTGGAAATGCAGGCTGAAAGAATGGGTTTATCACTTACAAAGGTTAAGCTGCCACCAGCTCCTGATGATAGCCTCTATAAGAATGCCATGAAACAAACATTGGGACAGCTAAAAGAAACAGAAGGTATTACTGCTGCTGCTTTTGGCGACATTTTCCTGGAAGACCTGAAAGAATATCGGGAAGCTCAATTAGCAACTATCGGCCTTCAGGGTATCTTCCCGCTATGGAAGAAAGACACACGCGAATTGATTTCACTCATAGAAGACACCGGTATTGAAGCCATTACCGTATGCATCAGCGAAAAATATTTAAGCAAAGAAATGCTGGGCAGAAAGATTGACAGAAGCTTCCTTAACGATTTACCCGCCAATGTTGATCCCTGCGGCGAAAATGGCGAGTTTCACACTTTTGTCTATAACGCGCCTTACTTTTCTTCACCTATTCCTATTATTAAGGGCGAAACAGTTTATAAAAATTACGCTCCGGTATCTGATTCTGATAACAACAATTGGGATACAGGCTTTTACTTCCTGGATATCCTTCCTGCATAAAATAATAAAGGCCATTCGACAGAATGGCCCTTCAATATAAATCTGTAATTACGTTAGTTAAAAGTCACCCAGGCTATTTTAGCTTCCTTCTTCCTGCCATCTCTCGACATCAATAAGGTAGCATAAGTATTAGTTTCCTTATTAAAATCAGAAGATTCTACATAGCAGAAATTCGACTGATCATCACTGCTCGGCGTGCCAAACAGGTAATCTTTATCGAACTGGCCATTATGCAGGCGATAATAGATAGTATTCGCCCCGCTAATGGTTGTCACTTCTTTCCTTTTCTTTACATCTTCTCCACGATCAAAGTTTGAAGGATAATCATTGAAGATAATATAGCGGTTCTTATCAGTGTTTACATAGTCAAAGGAAAGAAAAGCATTATTGTTCACGTGCATAAAGTTAGCGCTGCCGCCTCTGTAAGACCATATGCCTTTGCCCTTATGAGATAAATATAGAGGATCGAAAAAGCCGGTAGCATGTTGTTTCTTCAGTATAGCATAACCTTCTTTTTCCTTACCCTTATTATCCAGCTCCGCTATACCAATATTACCCAGTATAGTACTTCTTGATGATACTTGTCCGGTACGTTGGTTGCGTATTTCCTGCTGTGTTTCATCTTCATATAGCACAGTAGTTGTATTGTCATTGTTAATGATCATATCCTGTGGCAAGCCGTTATAACCGTCCGTATTGTCCAGGTGTGCCTGCATATATTCTGATGCTTTATTGGTAGTCAGCACCTGCGAGTTTGTAATAAACAATGTTTCAGGATCTATATAACTAATGAGCGGCAGGTAGTAAGCTGTCTTACGTTTGCTCTTTACAAAAGTCAGCGTCATCAATTCTATCATGCCCGTACCTTTATTGTATTTCATTACAGCTTTCGTATCGCGGAAGTCGTCTGTAAAATCCAGCATTTTGTTCATGAATGTTGAATCACCTGCATTCAGCTTCGAAACAATCACTCTTGAATCCGAGCCGTTATCATCGCTGTTGGTGTTAAAGCCATAAGTACACAGGTGAACAGACTTATCACCATCCACAGTCATACCGATGAAGCGCAGGTACTTGAATTTTCCTTCAGGTGAGTCATAGTATGCAGAGCTTATCTTCTTATGCATGCCATTATAGTGTATCACCTTTATGCGCTCACCGCTCTCATGTGCAAAGCCATTGAAAAGCACTACAGCATAGCAGTCAGAATTTGGATCTTTTTCTACATAGAAATCGCTTTCATCCACGCCACCATAGGCCATTGCATAGCCGGCAAACATACCATACTTGGGCAATGTGCCTATTCGTTTTTCTTTAACCAACTCCCCCGTATTCTCATCAAATATCAGGCGGAAAAGGGTAGGGGTTCTGTCCAGCACCTGCTGCAGGAATATTACTACCTGTCCGTTTATTTCATAAAGTCCTTCTACAACCGAGGTCTTCATTTTTTTGGGCTCCCACAAGTCGCTGCTTATTTCTTTGGTAGCTATAAGGTTCCTGCTTTTATCATATACGTTTACGTCTATGCCTTCCTTTTTTGTAAAGTGAAAGAAAAGCGTATTGCCATTCTTCGTTTGTATCAGTTTGTTCCAGCCATCTTCCGGTTCATCGAACGAGGTACTTGTTTCAATTTTTGGTTGTGCCTTCACTACAGTAAAGCCTAATAGCAGGGCCAACATAATTAAAAAGGTGTTTTTCATTATATGTATGTGTTTAATAGCGCCCAAAATAGAAATTGCATATGAAAACACATATATCCCACTATATTTTTCTATAAAAATTGACACAATCTGCCGGTTTAATACCTTTGCAGCGTCTTAAAAAATCATCCAAAACAAAATTCAAATAATATAATAGTATGGATTATCGTATTGAGAAGGATACCATGGGGCAGGTGCAGGTGCCTGCTAATGCCTATTATGGTGCACAAACACAGCGCTCTATAGACAACTTTAAAATTGCCCAGGACATTAATAAAATGCCGAAGGAAATCATCAAGGCATTTGCTTACCTGAAAAAAGCTGCCGCGCTTACTAACAATGAGCTGGGTGTGTTGCCAAAAGAAAAGGCTGACCTGATTGGTAAAGTAGCTGACGAGATACTCGAAGGCAAGCTGGATAATGAGTTTCCATTGGTGGTATGGCAGACAGGCTCAGGCACGCAGTCTAACATGAATGTGAATGAGGTAATTGCTTATCGCGCGCATGTGCTCAATGGTGGCCAGCTTACAGACAAGGATAAGTTCATTCATCCTAATGATGATGTGAACAAGTCACAGTCTTCTAACGATACATTCCCTACTGCAATGCACATCGCAGCCTACAAAATGCTGATTGATGTTACCATACCGGGCATTAAAAAGCTGCGTGATACTTTGGCTAAAAAGTCAAAAGAATTCATGCATGTTGTAAAGATCGGCCGTACCCACTTTATGGATGCTACACCGCTCACCCTGGGTCAGGAGATCAGCGGCTATGTATCTCAGCTCGATCATGGTCTGCGTGCTATCAATAATACCTTAGCGCACTTAAGCGAGTTGGCCCTTGGCGGCACTGCCGTAGGTACGGGTATTAACACACCTAAAGGCTATGCCGAGAAAGTAGCGCAAAAAATTGCTGAGCTTACCGGCCTGCCATTCATTACTGCCGAGAATAAATTTGAAAGCCTTGCTGCACACGATGCAATTGTAGAGGCACATGGTGCCTTGAAAACAGTTGCTGTTAGCCTGATGAAGATAGCTAACGATATCCGTATGCTTAGCTCCGGTCCACGCAGCGGTATCGGCGAGATCCATATCCCTGATAATGAGCCGGGCTCTTCTATCATGCCGGGTAAGGTGAACCCTACGCAGTGTGAGGCGCTTACTATGATAGCTGCTCAGGTAATGGGTAACGACGTTGCGATCAACATAGGTGGTGCTACCGGCCATTTCGAGCTGAACGTATTCAAGCCGGTAATGATCTACAACTTCCTGCACAGCGCCCGCCTTATAGGTGATGGTTGCGTATCATTCAATGATAAATGTGCTGAAGGTATTGAGCCAATCGAAGCCAACATCAAAAAGCATGTGCAGAACTCACTGATGCTCGTAACTGCGCTGAACACTAAGATCGGCTATTACAAAGCAGCTGAAATAGCACAGACTGCACACAAAGAGCACAAAACACTGAAACAAACTGCTGTTGATTTAGGTTACCTCACTCCGGAGCAATTCGATGAATGGGTAAAGCCTGAAGATATGGTAGGCGACATAAAATAGCTTACGGAAGGGTCGGCATATTGCCGGCCCTTTTACTTTGCTTTCAGCATGCGCAGGTTGCCATGCATATCCTTTCTTACCTCTACTGACTGGTAGCCTTGTTGTTCAAATAGTTGTTGCGTGGCTATTGCATAGTCCACGTGCAGCTCGCAGTAAATACTTCCTCCTGCGTTTAAATGTGTTTTGCCAAACGCTGCTATGGTTCTGTAAAAGAGCAGTGCATCATCAGCAGGCACAAACAATGCAAGCGATGGCTCAAAGTCCTTTACGTTTTTATGTAATTGTTCTTTTTCACTTACAGGTATATATGGTGGATTGGAAACTATAACGTCATACTTTCCTAATCGCGCTCGTTGCTGTTCATCCAGGAAGTCTGTTTCTATCAGTCCGATCTCCGCCTGCAGTTGACGGGCATTTTCTTTAGCTACTGATAATGCAGCTTTGCTTACATCACAGCTGCTCACATTTGCTTCCGGCATGTCCAGCTTCAGCGATATGGGTATGCAGCCGCTTCCCGTCCCAATGTCCAGTATCGAAAGTGCTGATGTGTTTTCCTTCGCGTCCTGTACTATCCAGTCCACCAGCTCTTCTGTTTCAGGGCGCGGTATCAGCACATGCTCATTTACTGTATATCGCCTGCCCATAAACCAGCTATGCCCGGTTGCATATTGCAGTGGCTTGCCTTTTAGCAGCTCCGTTTGTAATAGTTCAAAGCTCGCCTGTTCCGCCTCTGTGAATAGTGTGTCTTTCTCCAGTATGCGCTGTAGCTTGTCTCTCCCTGTTATATGGTGCATCACCTCATGCGCTATGGCTGCCGATTCATAGTCGTCATATAGCTGCTTTAGTTTATTTAACAGACCGTAGAATGCATCGTTGTAGCTCAGCATAGTAACAAAGGTAAAACCTTCTTAACTTCACCCCTTATCATTTCAGGATTTATCACACACGAAATTTACATAAAGCGTTGCCTCAAGTTGGCCGAACTGGCTAAAGGTCATACAGCACCTAATCCTATGGTTGGGGCGGTGTTAGTGCATAATGATCGCATCATTGGCGAGGGATGGCACAGGCAATATGGACAGGCACATGCCGAAGTAAATTGCCTCGCTGATG
>JBQCEX010000433.1:0-5206 GCA_051959855.1 Flavipsychrobacter sp.
TATATCGGGCGGTACAGACAACCACCTGATGCTGATAGACCTGCGCAACAAGAATATTACAGGTAAAGCTGCCGAGGCTGCCCTGGGCAAGGCGCATATTACCGTGAATAAGAACATGGTGCCTTTCGATGATAAGTCTCCTTTCATCACTTCTGGTATCCGCATAGGTGTCCCTGCCATCACTACACGTGGTCTTAAGGAAGAGCACATGCCGCAGATCGTCAACTGGCTCGACCGTGTACTCATGCAGCCTGATGATGAAGCGCTCATCGAAAAAGTGCGCGGGGAAGTAAATGACTTCATGGCACAGTTCAAGCTTTACCCTGAATTAAAGTAAAATCAATAAACATATATAAAGATAAGCTGCTGAATTATCAGCAGCTTTTTTATGTGCTCCTTAAACCTTTTCCCATTTTTACCCGTCTATATATGCGAACCCTTATTTCATTTTCTGATGCGTAAATTTTTTAGAATGAGTTCTATGAGAAAAATGCTTGATTACGTTAATGCTTTTTCTTGGATTATCTCGTACCTCAAATCACCAACAAATGATTGGGAGCTATAGCAATATAGCTTGCAACAAAAAAGAAAAGGAACTGGGAACAGTTCCTTTTTTGCTTTAAGATCATTTAAAGCTTATGGTTCTTGTTGTTTTGGTTGGTTTGTGCTGTTACATTACTTTATACATCCTCGTGGCCGTATGCACATATTCTATTGGTTCAAAGGTGCTGTCAAAGGTTTGTTTCAGGTCATTCAGTTTGTTTTCCAGCTTGGCTACATGGTCGCCTATGTTCTTGTTGTACTTATATTTGTCTATTAGCTGGTTATATTTGTCTATATGTTGCCTTATCCGGTAGGTCACATCGCCGTATTTCATTTTCAGGCTCTGCACGTCCATTAGCTGGTAGTATATATTCTCCTTCCAGTCCTTAGGGTTGCGTTCCTTCGTAGCCAGCACATATTGTGCAGCCCTGTCCCGCAGCATGGTTAGGTACAGGTATCTTTTGTTGGCATCGCTTTCTTTGGTAAAGGCGTTGGTAAACTCTGCTCTGTTTATATTCACCATGGCCAGGTTACGGTTCAGCGAGCTGTCATAGTATACTTGCATCTCTTCCAGGCTCTTGGTTATGGCGTCCCACTCGTTTTCTATCATGTTCTTGTCTGTGGTAAATTGGCTCAGTGTGGTGGTTACGTCAAACATGGTTTCCGCTTCCTTGCGCATCTCTCTTTTCTTATGTCCTATCGAGTTCACATATTTTGCCATGCCTGAAAATAGCAGCTGCGAATAAGCTCCCACCAGCGGTATACCGAATGATATATTGCCGGTAGCGCCTATCATATCGCTCACAGTATGCAGTGTTGCATCATGTTCTTTATGCTTGGCTACATAAGCCTTGAATTTTTCAAATCCTGGTTGAAAGCCGGGATAGTTCACCGGGTTACTGGTTTCGGTCAGCGCGTTGAAAAAATCCTTAGTAGTATGGAAGAGTATCAATGGTTTTATTTCCCTGTCCATCGATACCAGGTTGATCAGTGCACTCTGGTAGTTCGCTTCATAAGTGTTTAGTTCATTCGCCTCTATAGCTTTTTGCTTTTCTTCTAGTATCTGTACGCGCTCCACTAGCTTGTCTATACGCTCTTTCGGATTGCCTGTTAATTTTATGGTGCTGTCCAGTTTGCTTACGCGCCGGTCCAGCCGCACTATAGTCGAGTCAAATTGTTCATTTTTCTGGGCCAGGTTTTGCTGTATATCGCCCAGTATTTTCTCCCTCACGTTTTTTTCAGTGAGTGTACTATCACTTATTTCCGCTTGCGCGCACGTATAGCACAAGCTGAATAGCGAAAGTATCAGTAGCTTTTTCATAATTATTCTTTTTAAGAATGCTATGTGTCTTTCTCAGCAATCTTTATTCCATATTTTATTATGGACACTGTTTGCGCTAATTATTTTTTTGTTTACACGCTGGGTGGGCCTCTCAGTTTTGCTGTGTAGTGGTGGTATTTGTAAACAAAAGAGACGGTGGGGATAAATACACATTGCTCATTTATAGTAGCTGCACTGGCTATTATCGGGCTGTTTTGAGTAGCATAGTAATGTTCTGCTCCTAGGTAGCGTACTTTTATTTTTACATCACTCTTTAAGGGATGCTTGTCTTTTAAATGGTTATTATGGTGGCTAAAATGATAAGAGATGAAATGAGCCTTTGCAGATATACTGGCGACCACTTGTTGGCTACTGTAAAAAAACACAGCAGCAAGTGCCAGCAGGCAGCTATAAAGTATCAATCGCTTCTTGGCCATCAATCCGTTTGCTTCACAAATCTATAAGTTTTTATTATTAGCTGTAATATAATCTTGTTAAAAGCATTATAATTAAACCCAACAATAATAAATATTATAGTTTGGGACATTTACAGCTGCAGTGCATAAATCATTAACTTTATTTTCATTATAGTTCACTGACCGCCATGAAAAGATTGCTACTTGTTTTATTGCTTACGCTTCCTCTGTGCTCATCAGCCCAAACATTTGAGATAGGTGCAGCCGGTGGTTTTAACTTTCACTCACGCCCTGCCGATAATGTTTTCACCACGCAGGATAAACCAATGCTTGGCTATACAGTAGCAGCAAAGGCATCGCTGCTGCTGCCGCAGTCGCAAATAGGTGTCGGGCTTGAATTTTCGAAAATTACAGAGTCTAATTATCTCATGCCCTATTATACTACTAAAGTGTATAATCATTTGGCTAATCCATTGATTACTCCATACCTCTTTTATAATCGCAGGCTCAATTTCACAGGCAGTTATTTTTACTATGGCCTCATGTTCGGCCCGTCTATAGCCAAAGTGGGCATCAATCAATTGGTGTATGTAAATGGCAATAGTGTCCCTACAGATTATACCACCACTTACAATTCTGCAATAGGCTATGCCGCAGGATTGCAAACAGGTTTTGTATGGCACATTGCAGGCCAGCTATCTTTCAGCCTCGAAGCCGCTATGCGTTTTGTCGACTACAATTATAAAGACCCCGGCAGCAAGCAGACAGACAACCCTTACCACTATCGCTATTTCTATTTCCCCATTACCGCTGGCTTGCGCGTACGTATATAGAATGGGTAAATAAAATACTCCCTTGTTGGCGTCCCCGCCAACAAGCTCGCGTTGGAAGAATACAATCATGTAAGGAAAGAAGGACAACTTTTTCCTTCCTTGTTGGTGTCCTCACCAACAAGCTCGCGCTGTTGAAGTAGTGGGTCATTTCTTCTTTCTTCTGTCGATATACAACCCGAGAACAAAAGAGTCGAATTATGGGGTTAGCTAACTTATTCCCTTGTTGCGCGTCCCGCCAACAAGCTCGCATCGGAAAAAAATGGGAGATGCACTTACACTGCTATATGCTGCACAATAGCCACCACCCGCGGCGTTAGCATTTTCACACTGTGGGGCACATGCAGAGGTATTTCGGTAAACCCTCCCGGCCCAAGCTGAAAGGTATGATCACCTATATAACATTCGCAGCGTCCTTCCAGTATCACGAAGCTCTCAAGCACATCTTCATGAGTCTCAGTGGGTATATCTGTTTTTGAGGATAGCAGTATCTGGGTTACATCATCAGTATGCTGCAGCACTTGCATAAACCGCTCTTCGGCATGTTCGCCTGGCAGTTTCTCTTGTACAAAGCGCAGCCAGTTCTTATAGTTGCTGAATTCGTTAATGAGCGGTAGATTATCGGCATCCATGTGCACTTCCTTGTTCACATTTTCCAGCGTAGCCCATATTTTGTCTTGCAGCTCCTCTCCTGGCCACACCGCGTTGGCTTCGGCAAATTTTTGTAGCCCGAGCTCTATATTGCGCAGAGCCATTTTTATCTCAGGGTTGGCAGCACATACCCGCTCTACTTCTGTCCGTTGCGCATCATTTAATATTCCCAGCGCGTATTCCTGCAGTATCCCACTATCTATATATGCTCCTATATCCATGTGCAGTTCTACCGCAGATTTTTGATAAAGATAAAATTATATAGCCATCCTCCTCATGTATTTTCCTTCACATAAAAATGGTTATGTTCAATCTGCTGGAATGTGGATATGTTTTCTTGGAAGCGGCAGTTAGTTAATAGTATCTTGCATTCCATCTCGCGTCACTGCGAGGAACGAAGCAGTCTCACGATAGGCGGGCCAAGCTCTTTGACATACTGTAAACCCTTTTTTCCACTTAGGAAATTTTCTGTTCCACCGGAAATTTCATTTGAAACCCGCAGTAGACATATACTCGAAATTTCCGCCACTGGAAAAAACCGGAAATTTCCGGTAATAAATGATTAATAATAGACTTACGACTTACAACTTACGACTATCAAATGTCCGGTAAATGTGACATTTTGCGACATTCTGGTAAATACTTAAAATGTTAATAAATCAGGCGGCTAAATGCTTTCCGCGCTATAAAGACTGTAGAATGTCTCATTACTTTATTTCCGGCTCATGAGATATTTCCGCTTGCTGAAAATCGCCGGGTAATCGGTAATTTTGCACTAACTAATTGATTATTAGTTGTCTTCCCTTCTCTGTGATTTTCTGCCGGCGGTAAAAAGCGGAAAAAACAGGAAAAAGATATAACTGAACTAAAATGAATATGTTATGTCTTTACCTGAATAATTTTTTAACGCTTTTACCCCAAAAAACAACCCTATTTTTGTCAAACATCAACCATAGAAACGGAGTTAATTTTTATGAATAGGAAAGCCTTTTACATATTTGGCCTGCTTACCATATTATTCTTTGCATTTAGCAAACCTGCCTTTGCAGATAAGAGAAAGAAAAAAGTAGAAAAAAAGATCAGCATATACGATATCGACACGCTTCAGCATCCTGTTCCCCTTCAGCGAAAATTATGGCATGATAAGATCGATAGGGAACAAAGAGCTGTAGATGCTTTTGATGGTTCAGTCGACGGGGTAGTATATTACGAAGACGATACACTATACACCCGCCTGCTCACCACTGCGCTCTTGAAGGACGTAGATCACATGCAGAAGATGATCGAAAATTTCCCTTCCAAAGGCGATGCTTTTACCGACGAACAAAATAAGGTGCTTTATCTCAGGGCAGTTTGGCACATGCTTAATACCTTCAATCTGGATACAAAAGTTGACCCTTATTATTACCGCAGGCTGGTTACAAACATGCATGACCTGCTCATTG
>JBQCEX010000434.1:0-2660 GCA_051959855.1 Flavipsychrobacter sp.
TGCTATCAAGATTATCTACCATATTATCAGCCTGCTTTGAAGCTGCATTAATATGATTTATCGCGTCCTTCAGGTTTACGGCAACCTTATCGTCATGCAGTATAGCGCCTGCAGCTCCTTTACCATTATTTATATCATCGATAATAGTATTTAGTACACCCGCCATGTCATCTATTCTACCTGATATTTTGCGAATATTAGCCATAGATGCACCAAGGTTTGGAGATATAGTAGTATCCTCCAGCACACCCCATAAAGACGCACTCCTGTTCAGCCGTTGTATAGCCAGCTTAGCTTCCTGGGATATTACTTCGATATTTGAATTTGTATTAGAAAGGCTTTGAATAAGTGCGTCTGTATTGATAGCCTTCAGCGTAGCCAGGTAATCGCCTTCCTCTACAGGTTTGGCCATGCCTTTGCCAGGTACTATGTTAATCATTTTATTACCCATCAGCCCTTCTGTACCTATAGATGCAATAGCATTTTTGTATATGTACGGTTTTATCTTCTTGTCAAGCACTATGGTTACTTCTACAGAGGTATCGTTTATTATCTCTATGTCTTTAACAGTACCAGCCTGTATACCGGCAAAGCGTACATTATTGCCTGGAAGCAAACCGTTCACATTATAGAATCTTGCGCGCACGTAAAAGTTAGAACCAAACATACCGTGGTTCTTACCTATTATATACAGTGAAAGGATAAGGATGAGTAATCCTGTGGATACGAATATCCCCAGTTTCACACTATTTATGGATTGTTTAGCCATACACTAAGTTATTCAAAAAACGCTTTTACTTTACTATCGTTCGATTGTTTCAATTCATCAAAGGTACCACTGGCATAATTCCTGCCCTCAATTAATACCGCTATTCTGTCTGCTGTTATCTCTACACACTTCATATCATGCGAAATGATGATAGAGGATGTATTGTATTTCTTTTGCACCTCTACTATCAGCTCACTTATTTCTTTGCCGGTAATAGGGTCCAGGCCGGTAGTTGGTTCATCATACAGTATGATCTCCGGCTTAAGTATTAAAGTACGTGCCAGTGCTATACGTTTCTGCATACCTCCGGAAAGCTCAGACGGCAACATATCTACCGTATGCGGCAAGCCTACATTGGTCAATACCTCAATTACATTTTTTTCAACTTCTTCAGCCGAGAGTTCAGCCATATGCCTGCGCATCGGAAATTCCAGGTTCTCGCGAACCGTCATTGAGTCGTACAATGCATTACTTTGGAATAAGAAACCTACGCGTGCACGTAATTTATCCAGACCGTCATGATCCAGCTCAGGTACATTATGTCCAAGTACATCAATAGTGCCTGCATCCGGTTCCATAAGCCCTATAATGAGCTTTATTAGTACAGACTTCCCTGCCCCTGATCTACCTAAAACAACGAGTGTTTCACCTTTGTTCAGCTGAATACTGAAGTCATTCAACACCTTGTTTTTGCCAAAGCGCTTATTGACATGAGATACTACAATAACAGGATGGGTAGCATCTATGCCACTGATGAGTTCTTTTTTATGTGCCTGTTCTGCCGTATTCATTTCCTGTTTAGTTTATCCCCAATACATCAGTTATCTGCACAGCCAGCAGGTCGAGTATGAATACTGCTATTGAAGCAATAACAACGGCTGAGTTGGCTGCACGCCCCACGCCTTCCGTGCCTCGTTTCGAATAATAGCCTTTATAACAACCTATGATACCCACTGCAAATCCAAAAAAGAAAGTCTTAATAGTTGCAGGTACGGCATCACTATATTCCAATGAATGAAATACCTGGGACATAAAAAGGCTGCTGCTGGTAAAGCCACGAATATTTACACCTATATAAGTACCATAAAGGGAAATAGTATCTGAAAGTACCACGAGTATAGGTAGCATAAGCGTAGCTGCCAGCACCCTTGTTACCACAAGAAACTTAAACGGGTTGGTACCTGACACGTCCATGGCATCGATCTGCTCCGTTACACGCATTGAGCCAAGCTCTGCACCCATGCTGGAGCCTATCTTGCCCGCAAAGATGAGCGCTGTGATAACAGGTCCTATCTCCCGCACTACTGCCAGGCTCACCATAACAGGCAGCTCGGCTTCTACCCCATAGCTGGTGAGGGAAGGGCGCAACTGCATGGTAAGCACCAATCCCATAATGAACCCCGTAAGGGCAATGAGCGGCAATGATTTATAGCCTATTACATAGCACTGCCTGATAAATTCGCGGAACTCATGCTTGGGGCGAATGAGCTCGCGAAAGAAGTTTGCAGTAAATGCAGCTATTTCTCCTGCCTCAATAAAAAAGCTGCGTAGCGACTTGGGTATTTCCATTTCGAAAAATAAAGATACGCACAAAAATGCCGCAGATTTTTGAATTTAATTATACATGCTTAATCTTAATTTATTTTGTTGTGCGAACTAAGTGACATTTTGCCCTTTAGCAGTAATAAATATCTTTTATACTTTTAGGCACCTAAATATTTATTGCATGAGGAAATTAATATGCGTATCTGCCACAATGGTTATGCTGCTTACAGCATGTAACCAAAAAAAGAACGGTGTGCAGGACGAAGCCCAGAATTTTCTGGACGACTATACCCAGGAGTATGTGAAACTGTACACGCAAGACCAGCTTGCCCAGTGGATATCGAAT
>JBQCEX010000435.1:0-3783 GCA_051959855.1 Flavipsychrobacter sp.
GATGATTACGATCTTTTTCATTTTATGAATGTTTTTGGTTGTGTTTTAAATTTTGTTTGAGTTTGTTGTTGTTTGCTTTGATGACACAAAGATGCGGCGGCCTACAAGACTTGAAAACTTTTTAGCAGGTGTTAACGGCAGATTAAAATCTGGTTAACAAGCAATTAAGAAATGAATATTCTATAAGGTTTTTCTTTGGGCAGCTATCCGCCAATTTTTTCAGATTGTCATGTATAACAAAATGTGGATAAGTTAATTTGTTTTAACAAAATAGGTGTTCAACCTTTGTGCCCGTTAAAACACCCTATGTAAAGCTGTGAAAACCCTCGCACTGCTATCACTACTTTCTTGCCTATTACTATGCCTTCCCTATCGCAGCAATGCACAGGAAGAGGCTACGGTTATCACACAGGGGAACCGTTATATAAGCCTTAAGATCAGGTCTCTCAATAAGTACAACACCCGACTGGAACATCAGCAACAGCGCCTGCTCAGGAAACTAAAAAGAAAAGAAGACCGCCTGTTGGCAAAGCTCAAGGATAAAGATTCCCTTGCCTATGCACGCCTCAGCCACCAGCCACTTACCTACGATTCCATTTCTAAGCTTGCTGATCCCGACAGCGCCATGCTGGCTAAAACAGCTGTTCGTCGCAATCCATCTGTTGACAGCCTGAAAGCAATCAATGCATTCCTTCAAAACAAATCTGCGCCCCTCAATGGCAATGCACAACTGCCATCCACCAATCCCCAGCTAAGCCAGCTTCAAAGCCAGCTCAACTATCGCTACTATATCAATGAACTCATCGCCCAGCGCACCAGCAATATCAAATCACTTGCAGGCAATAGTAATACCCCCGGCTTTACAGGCATAGAAAAGCAGGTCTATTATGCCAAACAAAAGATAAGCGTCTTCAGGCAGATGGAAGAAGACCCATCAGCCGCTGAAGATAAAGCTATGGAATACCTGCAGGGCACCGAAGGCTTTGATAAGTATATGGACAAAGCCACTGCTGGCCCTAACAGCATGCAAAGCCTTGGTCCTAATGCCACCGCTGCCGATCTGCAGAAGATGGGTCTGCAAACCAAACAAGAGGTACAGGCAGCCCTGCAGCAAAAGTTTGGCAACAACCTCGGCGGCATCGCCCAAAAGATCGGCGATCAGATAAAAGCCTTCCAGGACAAAACAAAAGACATTAGTACAGCCAAACAAACCTTCCAAAGCCTCAGGCACATAAAAGATATCCACAAACCATCTTTTAAGATAAACCCCATGCGTGGCCTCCCATTCTGGAAGCGTATAGAAAAGCAATACAACTTCCAGACAACAAGGGCTACCATAGACGGGCAACCGGCCATACTGCAACTATCAGCCATGGCTGGCTACAGGCAGTCGCCCAGGTTCAGCTACGGCATAGGCATGGTAGAGGCCACAGGCCTTGGCCAGAACTGGACCAACCTGCACCTATCGTTCCGGGGCATAGGGCTGCGCAGCTATGCAGCCTGGCAATGGCAATACGGCATAGGCGCTTATGGCGGATACGAGCGCCTCTACAAGCAGGCAGCCTTTGGCAGCAATACCACTGCCGATCAGGCACTAACACAATCACCACATAGCACCGCAAGCTATAGCGAGAGTGTGTTGATAGGCCTTACAAAAAGCTACCATATCAATGATAAATGGAACGGCCAAGTACAACTGCTCTACGATATATGGTGGCAGCAAAAAGGCCTGCAAAGCCCAATTATGATACGATTTTCAACGACATCGAAATAAAACAACATGCATACAATGAAAAAACTAAAAATTCTATTACTATCATTTTTTTTATGCACCAGCATAAACGGTGCTTTTGCCCAGCTGCAAACAGGAACACCTACAGCAACTGATCAAAAAGCAAATAACTCCAGCGAAGGCGGATCAAAAGCAAACATCTATAATACTAGCCTATATACGGGTACTGCTGATATAAATATTCCCATATATAATTATTCCCTTGGCAATCTTGATGTAGGTGTTTCGCTATCCTATAACACCAAAGGCATCCTGGTTGATCAGATCGCTTCTTCATGCGGCTTGGGCTGGACGCTCAATGCCGGAGGATATATTGAAAGGCAAGCTAATGGTCCGGAAGATGAATGTTATATTCCCCCTGTTGGTCCATATGATCAGGTAAATGGCGGAACTACTGATTTACCGAGAGTTCCGGCAAGCTATGGCTCATGGACGGCAAATGCCAGCGATAATGAGGTGGACAAATTTACTCTTGTGCTGCCAGGCAGAACAGTAAATTTTAGTGTAGACTTCAATACAAGTTACCCTGTTGTAAATACTTGGCCTAAAAGCGAAATGAATATCCAGATTTTTTTCAACGAAGCTTATGGAGTGAACCGTTATTATGTAAGATCTGAAGATTCTTCCTGCACCGGACAGGCTCCTAACAAAAACCCGATCAGCTTCGTTGTCAGCGATGAGCAAGGCAATACTTATTGGTTCCAACCCATGGATTACCAGGTAAAGCAGGTTGTGGATTATGATTCCACATATCATAAACAGCATTGCCATTACTGCTCAGCAAGCAATTTAGGCCCTTCTTCAGAAACCGTTTATTATTACCCAACGATAAAATGGGTTTTAACGGGTATTGTGTCATACAATGGCCAAAGCGTAACCTTTCATTATGATACTTCCAGAATTTCATATTTGCAATATGCCGATGATCTAATAACAGAAAGACAAGCCTATACAGATGCATTTGGAACAACTTATCAGGCCTCCGATACCGTCCAGCACACCATTGCAGTTCCATATACTGCAACAGTTTCCCATCTAACATCTGTTGATTACCCAAATGGAACCACAGTTACCTTAAATACGGCTGCTGATCGATGTGATGTGATAAATGCTCCTATACTTAATTCTGTTACCGTTAGTCAGCAATATGATAATGCAATTAAAAATTCTTTCACATATCGGTTGAACTATGCCTATTTCAATTCGCCTTATGGAACAGATACAAGCACTGAAGTACCATACGGTAGCTCTTCCTGTAATAGCTTAACCACCGAACATGGGGGCATCCTTCACCTGTTAGATGGCGTAGGCATTTATGCAAGGTTGAAATTAAAAAGCATTGATAGAATTGGCACCGACAATATATCTACGGAGCGCTATTATACATTTAATTACAACCATACACCTCTCCCACCACGCTTGTCTCCTTATCAGGATTGGTGGGGATATTATAACTATAATGTAGATTCCCAAATGGTACCTCTACCCTCGGATGTGGAATTTGCTCCGGGAAATCCTTTGTATAATTTATATGTAAGAGTTCCATATCATCAGGCACAGTTTATTAATACTAGCGGTACCCAGTACTATGCTTATTATGGCGTTCATAAATCACCAAATTTCGCTTCTGCACAAGCCGACATTTTAACTTCAATAATAAATGGCACTGGTGGAGAAACTGACTTATATTATAAAGATTTTGCCAATTTCTCGGTAACTGACACACCTACTATTGGCACCTTAAGGCCTTATGGAACCTCAACAACTACAGTAGGTATTGATGCCGATATGCTTGGGGCAAATACATGTGATGGGCTGGTGATGGATAAGATAGTAAGTACCGATGGTTACAACCATGATAATGATGTTACCGAGCAATATAATTATGCATTAGGTGAACAATTTTATCCCGGCCAGTATTTCTGGTATCCAAAAACTTTTACGGATGCACACTATAATGCAGTGCTTGATTATGGCTGGGTGAATCATCC
>JBQCEX010000436.1:0-3341 GCA_051959855.1 Flavipsychrobacter sp.
TATTAAACGATAGTACAGTCAATCCTAAAATATCTTTTAGCTGGAATACCGATACACTGCCTGTAGGAATTTATAATTTCTATTTAACCTACAAAGACAATCACTGCCCTATATCCAGCAGCCAGACTGTAGCATATACTATAAAAGTAGTTCCTCCCTACACAATAGATCCACAGGTTACCCTGCCAACTCAGTGTTTACATGACGCTCAAATACAACTGAATTTAAGTGGCGGCATAATACCCAGAACAGTAACCGTTGAGCAAAGCGGCAAGACTATCCAGACATTTACCGACAGCACGGGCATTGTAAATGACAACCTGGGTGCCGGCAATTATACAATATTAGTTAGTGGTGGTAATTCAGCCTGTTCTGCCAGCTACAATTTTAATGTAGTGGATAGTGGCATGCTGCCCGCTCTTTCTTTACCTGTTATCAACTATTGTCAGTATGCACCTGTCAGCCAGATATTAATTCAGGATAGCAGCATCGTGCATTGGTATGATGCTAATATGAACACCCTATCGGTTGGGCCTACGCCATCCTCCGCAACGCCGGGCAATTACAAGTGGTATTTTACAAGAGACTATAAAGTCTGCAAATCCGGCCTCGATTCTGTAGAAGTGTCTGTTCACCCGCTGCCAGATGTTCAAATCATAAATATGCCTGCTACCTTCTGTATCGGCGACAAGCTTTACCTGCAGGCTACCGGAGCTATCAATTATCAATGGCACAGCACTAACAATCAATTTTTCAATGATCGCACCAACGGCGATCTGTACACTGTTGTGATGGACACAGCCACTTATATGGTAAGAGGCGAAAATAGCTTCGGTTGTTATGATAGCGCATCAACCACCATACCAGATGTGCAGCCTTGCTGCCAGATAGCCTGTCCTAATGCCTTTACGCCTAACGGCGATGGCAGGAACGACCGCTACCATATTGTCACCTATGGCAATATGAAAACGTTCGAGTTAATGATCTACAATCGTTGGGGACAGTTGGTATACATTTCAGAAGATCAGCACGGCTCCTGGGACGGCACTTTACACGGCGTCCCCTGCGAGATAGGCACTTATTATTACATGCTCAAAGCCACTTGTCTAACAGGCCATTCCGTACAGGAGAAAGGTGATATTACCCTTATCCGGTAGGGTAACAACTATTCCCATTTAAATACGCGACCGGCAACAAAGTAAACAACAACACCCCAGCCTATCAGTATCAGCATATCTATACGCACATCCCATATGCCGGCGCCATCAAATGCTATTTTGCGAAGGGCATCATTCAGATAAGAAAGAGGCAGTGCTTTACAAATAGGCTGCAACCATTTCGGGAATGCATCAATAGGGAAAAACGTACCGGCCAGCAGGAATTGCGGCAACGTCACGATATTAGATAAAGGCGGTATAGATGATTCACTCTTTGCAATACTGCTGATAATAAATCCAAAGCCCATGAATACCATCAGCCCGAATACGCACACCAGCAGCATTTCCAGTACAGTTATCATACCATGTATCAATGTAAATCCGAAAGCAAAATAACCAAGCCCAATAATCACTACTGCCCCCATCAGTTGGAAAAGCATACGCGCTACACCTTCGCTCAGCACTATTATTTCCCTGCGTACAGGTGTTGCAAAAAAGCGCTTCAGCACTAACGTTTGTCGCATATTAAAGAACACGAAGGCAGTACCAAATACACCTGCGGCCAATAGGGAGAACCCAAGCTGTCCGGGCAATATAAAATCTATTGTTTTATAGGTTCGCACCTTCATTACCTGCAAGTCTATATCCGCTATCTGGTCTATATGTTTTTGTATTTCCGGGTCCATGTGTTGCACCACTCCGCTTATCACAGAGCTTAGCTGCTTTGCCTTATCTTCCGCCTCTGTAGATGCATTTAATATTATTTTGTATTGCGATGGGCTGCCTGCCGGTTGCTTTTTAATATCTATCGTTGCTGTTATATCTCCTTCTCGCACAGCCTTATTAAGTGTCGCCGTATCAGGCTTAGATACCCATTTCAGCACAGGAACATTATGCAATATGGAATATAGCTGGCTGGTAGTATCACTGCCCGGCGCTGCCGCTACGCTGATGCGGTAACCTTTACCACCGCCCAAAAAACCAAAGACCAGGATGAATATCAATGGGAATGCAATACTGAATACAATGGCTGACGGGCTTCTGAATATAGATTGCAAGCTGGCTTTTATCAGCGCGCGCATAGCGCGTGCATTACTGTATTGAGGCATAACACTGTTTAGTAGGGCACAAAGGTAGTAAGTGCGGCTTTCAATTCTGTCATAAATCTGCAAGCGCAGCAATACTTGTTAAAATTCCTTTGCCTATAAGCTATTTGCTGCATTATCGGTAAATTACAAGACTAATTGTTGCGATTGTTCTTCATGAAATATAAAGTTTTTTTTACCACTGTTTTGGCGTTCTTATGCCTGCACTCATCCTATGCAGCCAAAATACTGATACCTATGGATGCCGACGACCAAACCAATCACCTTAAGGCCTACGGCGTTGCCTATGCAGCTTTGCAGCAAGGCATGACGGTAGATTGGCTATTGAATTATAAAGGGGGTAGCTTCGGAATGGACGATGCTGACGCAATAGAACGCTTGCTAAAACTACGTGGCGTAAGCTACAATGTGATAAGCGACGAGCAATATTTGGGCATTGTAAACGAGATCGAAAACCCGGACTTTAATGGGGATGTGATAAAGCTGGAGAAGGCACCCAAAATAGCAGTTTATACACCACCCGGCAAAGAGCCCTGGGATGACGCCGTAACACTGGTGCTTACTTATGCGGAAATACCTTACGATAAAGTATATGATGACGAAGTACTGGACAATAAGCTGGCAAAGTATGATTGGCTTCATTTGCATCATGAGGATTTCACAGGACAGTATGGTAAGTTTTGGGCACAGTTTCGCAATACAGAATGGTATCAGAATGACCAGAAGGCTGCTGAAGCATTGGCTGCAAAGCATGGCTTTAAAAAAGTCTCACAATTGAAACTTGCTGTTGCAAAAAGGATACGCGATTTCGTTGCTGGTGGTGGCTTCATGTTTGCTATGTGCTCAGCTACTGATAGTTATGATATCGCCCTTGCTGCTGATGGAGTGGACATTTGCGATGTACCTTTCGATGGCGATCCTATGGACCCGAACGCCCAACAGAAATTAGATTTCACCAAATCTTTTGCCTTTAAAGATTTCAGGTTGGTCACAAATCCTTACGAGTATGAATTTTCAGATATAGATAATACGATGTTCCGTCACGTACCCATGGACGTGGACTATTTTACGCTGTTCA
>JBQCEX010000437.1:0-2682 GCA_051959855.1 Flavipsychrobacter sp.
CCTGAAACTTTGCAGTATTGAAAGTTCACTACTGTTATAGTAAATATAGTAGTCAGTAGTAGATTTTTTTAAATTATATTCTTCAAGATTTGGATCAGTGTTGTCATTGTCAGACACTTCCTGTGCCTGAAACCTGTTTTCCAATATATTTTTAATAGCGTTCGCCGTTTTTATGCCATTTTCTGGGAGATTAATGGCATAAATAACTTCGGTAGGAAAAACAGTTTCATCTAACATAAAGCCTCTGGAATTTACTACCTGGCCATCAAAATCGTATTGTGTGTATACCAGTTTTGCGGCGGTTCCCAGCATTTTAACCGTACTATCTGTTATTGAATTAATTTTAGCTGCTGCTATATTATCGTATTGTATTTTCAGCAAAATATCCTTTAAAGACTGCGAGCCGTCAATTCCCAGAACCTGCTCTTTATTCCCATTACCCAGCAAATCTTCGGCTACGTCTTCAGGATTTATATACTCGCTATGTACTACATTTTCTGGTTTAGGATCATCATCCGCAGCCATTTCATAGTGGCAAAACGCATCGTTGTATTTTGGCTGTACTGTGTACAGGCCGGTTTTATCTATTAATCCATATTTGCCGTTTAATTTTACTACAGCAATATCTCCGTAAAATGAGCTGGCCTCGTCAAATTGACAGTTTATTATCTCTTTGCCTTTAGTGTCTATATAACCCCATTTATCACCTTTCTTAACGGCAGCCAGACCTTTATGAAATGGCCTGCCACTATTATAGCCTTCATCAAATTGTACTTTCCCGGTCTTATCTACATATTTTACTTTGTTGCCTTGTGCTGCAGGTGCATAGCCTTCGCTAAATGTGCCTACATAGTCATAGTTTGCTTTATCTGTTGGAAAAGCATCTTTTCCATCTTTACCTATACAATGTATATCTGTTCCGTTTGCAGCTAAAGCCCTGCCTTCTGAAAAAGCTGTTACAGTAGAAAATTGATAGGGAATTATCAATTTCCCTTCCTTATCTATAAAACCGTATTTTTCCTTGCCCTCTTCAATTACAGCAACGGCCGCGAGCCCCTCACTAAAGTTATCAGCAACATCATACTGAGGATTTATTACTATTTTCCCTTCCTTGTTTATAAAGCCATATTTTCCATTTGTGTACACAACTGCTAACCCCTCACTGTAAACACTTGCAATGGCAATATCTTTCAAAACAAAAAGCACACTTCCTTTTTTGTCAATACATTCAGGATAACCTTCATCTCCCACTACAAATGCCTGCCCTTCTGAAAAATAAGTACCGCTTTTATATTGTGGTTTTATAACGTACGTTCCATATTCATTAATGTACCCCACTTTGCCATTCTCATCTGTTACCTGGGCAAGCCCCTCTGAAAAGGGATACGCCATTTGGTAGTTAAACGGTATTTTGGTAGCACCCTTACTGTCTATATAGCCCCATTCACTTGTCTCTTTTACAGGAATCAATTTATAGGAGAACCCCGTGTTATTTGCTTGTTTACAGGAAGATATTAAAGTGATTGATAGCAGCGTAAGCAACAATTTGTTTCTCATAGATAGAATTATGTGAATTAGGGGCTAAAAATATGAGGCGATATTTATTTTCCGAAATTTTTGCGTAAAATGTGGATATGTTTTCCAACATAGTAGCATTTTTTACTGTCTTCCTAAATAATTATTAATGTTCCCATGAAGTATCGCCTTATTACTGCTTTCCTTTTATCTGCCCTTTGCTCCGCTCCATTATTTGCACAACGTTCAAAAGAAAAAATAAACTATGACAGCTCGTATGATTTAAGTAATCTGCCTTGCAACATAAATCCTAAGTCGCTCATTGGTCAGCAGATATATTTCTTCAAAAAAAATCAAATGTTCAATGGCTCGGAGCTTGAAAAGGACACTATTTACCACGGTATTATTTCAGGAAAACAAACCGCGATAGATCCTTTAATACCTCCGGGCTATATTACCAAGCTAAGAGAGCCTGGCTGGAACATTTTTGACTTTAACACCGGCAGAGATATTCCCTATACTATGGATAAGGGTATGACTACAAATGTCTACAAGCCCATATTGGCTATCAGCAATATGCATCAGTTGCTCATATTTACCCCATACAGTGCGCTGGAAAATAAGCTGTTCACAATTACTGACTGCAGCGATAGTATGTTCGTAAGAGAACCTAATTGCTTTTTCAAATTCACCCTCACTGACGATAATAATGAAACACTTTACTGGACAATAGACGCTAAAACACTCGGCACCTATTCAGCCTGCTTCAAAGGTTTCATTCTCTATCTGCAAACCCATTATCCCGGTAAAAAGCTATACCTGAAGGCGGATAACTGGATACCACCATATTATTATAACCCGTTGGACAGATCTACCACAGAAACTATACCAGGTACGGAATTTACTTGTACAGATATGACACTGGTAAATGAACCGCAATTGCTTTTTCCTGAAATTGGGTTGCTGATGGCGGGCAGTGATGGCAAACCCCTCGCTATAGAACCCGACGTGAAACCTGATATAGCAAAACCACTGCCACTCTCGGCCTTCTGGACAGAAGAAGAATTTGACAGGTATAGTATACAAACCAAAAAGAGACATGATTCGCTTACTGCCGTACGCAATGGCCGGGAAACCAGGATACCTAAGCTGCAGCCTGAATATGTG
>JBQCEX010000438.1:0-12257 GCA_051959855.1 Flavipsychrobacter sp.
TGGCCTGGTTTAACCTGGGTGCGGCCTACCAGGGGCTGAAGCTGTATGAACGGGCTATAGATGCTTACGAATTTTGCGTGGTGATAGATGAGAAGTTTGAATTTGCCTACCGGAACATGGCCGACGCCTATATGCGCCTGAAGTGGTATGAAAAGGCACTGGAGGCATTGGAAAAACACCTGGAAATAGCCAAGGCTGAGGATGTGATATTTGAAGCTATGGGCTACTGCTGGGAAAAGCAAAAGAACTATAAGAAGGCGCGCGACTACTACAGGCAGGCATCGCAGCTGAGCCCGCAGGATGACGGCATCTTCTACAAAATAGGGGAAACCTACAGCAAGGAAGTCCAGTGGGAAAAGGCGTTGAAGTCCTACAGCGAGGCGCTGCTCCTGGACAAGGACAATGCGAGCTACTGCATGGCGATAGGCAACTGCCTGATGGAAATGGACGTGAAGAGCGAGGCGCTGGTGTGCTACCTGAACGCGGTGCGCCTGAAGCCGAGCAACAAAACGACCTGGGTGGCGCTGATACGCGGGCTGATAATGGCCAAATATTATGACGAGGCGCTGACGCAACTGGAAATAGCCAGGGAACACTGCGGTGATAAGGCAGACTTCCGCTACTTTCAGAGTGCGATACTGCTGGAGCAGGGCAAGGCGAAGGAGGCGATGCTGCAACTGGAAAGGGCGCTGAAGATGTCGCCGGCGAAGGTGAAGGTCTTTACCGAGCTGAACCCCGAGTACCTGCTGCGCAGCTCCATAACAGACTTAATAGGCCGATATAAAAAGCCTGCGAAACAGAAGGGGAAGAAGAAAGAGTAGAAGGTAACAGGCATAAGAGCTGAAAAAGAGAACTAAGGATAGTGCCCGGCGAATGCGCCGGGCATCTTTTATTTAGGGCCTATTGCAGGCGTACTTTCTTAAGCTCGATAACATTCATGGGGTTGGCGCTGAAGCCAGTGACATTGGGGCGGGTGAAGTGCAGGAGCAGCTCGTAATAGAGCGGCACTACGGGCGCCTGGCTGATGGCGAGGCTATCCATAGCGCGGTATATGCGCCAGCGGAGGGTATCCGGCGCGGTGAGGCTCTGGTTGTACCACTGGTTGAAGATGGGGTTGTTGAAACGGGTATAGTTGGGCGGCGCAGGGAAATGGCCGTTGAAGAAGGCGAGATAAGTCTCGGCATCGGGGTAGTCGGCAATCCACTGGGCGCGGAACATGAGGCTTTGAGACTTGGCCATCTGCTGCTTGAGGATGGCAGGCTGGATATTGTCCACATTCAGCTTGATGCCTACATCCTGCAGCTCTGTGGCCACGAAGTTTACAATATCAGCATAGTTATCGGGTGTCTGAACGGTGATGGGCGGGAGGCCGCGGCCGTTGGGGTAGCCTGCCTGCGCGAGCAGGGCGAGGGCTTTCTGCGGGTCGTAGTGATAGCCGTAATTGTACACCGTTTCGAAGCCGGCCATGCCGGGCGGGATGAAGCCGCCGGTGGCGGGGATGCCACCGCCATTCTTGAAGTAGGTAACGATCTTGCGGCGATCGATGGCGTAGTTGATGGCCTGACGAACGAGGACGTTGCGGGTAGGGCTATTGGCCATGAGGGGATTGGTGGTATCGGTGAGGAAGCCGAGGTATTCGGTATTGAGGTAGACACGCTTTGTGAGGCGTATCTTATTAGCATATTCGGGCTTGAGGCTGCCGTCTTTGCGCAGCACGAGGTCTTTGAAAGAGCCATCTATATTGTTGATGAAGTCGAGTTTGCCCTGGAGGAAAAGGAGGAACTCGACGGCCTTGGTCTCGTAGAAACTGATCTGGACGGCGTCCAGGTATGGGAGGGATTTGCCGGAGGCGTCATGCTCCCAATAGTGGGGGTTGCGGTGCAGGACGAGGACATTGCCTTCGTCCCAGTACTTAAGCTGGAAGGGGCCAGTGCCGCAGGGGTGGCTGCGGTAGTCTTTGCCCCAATGGTCGGCCACTTCTTGCGGGACGATGCTGCAATAGGGCATGCTGAGTATCTGCGGCAGGGGCTGGAAGGGCGTGCGCAGCCTGATCTGCATGGTGGTATCATTGAGGGCTATGAATGGATCTTTTGCGGCTACGCGCTCGTTGAATATCCAGGCGCCAGTGGAGGCGGTTTTGGGATCGATGATACGGCTGAAGCTGTAGACTACATCGGCGGCGGTCATGCGGCGGCCTTTGCCAGCGGGGAATAAGGGGTTATCCTGGAAAAAGACATCGTTGCGAAGATAGAAGGTGTAGGTGAGGCCATCTGGGCTGACTGTCCAATGGGTGGCCAGCGAGGGCTGGAGGTGGAGCATGGAGTCTGTCTCGACAAGAGTGTTGTAAACCATATGATCGACCCACTTGCTGTAGAGCTCTGTGGCGTAGGCGGGGTCTATAGACTCGAGGCCGACGGAGAGGTTGAGACGGAAAACCTGGCGATGGTCCCCCGATGAACTGCTATGGCAGGCGGACAGGCTTATAACAGCAAATAGTATAAGCCATAAAGCAATGTGATGAATAAAAGGCCTGCTGCGCATTGATACTGCAAATTAAGCTTTGGCAATTATTTATGATAATAAAAGAGGCAGGTATTGCGGCTTTGCTAAATTTGCCGTGAAACAAACAGGAATATGGCTACTAAACTTTCGGTGAACATAAATAAGATAGCGACCTTGCGTAACAGTCGTGGCGGGAACAACCCGAGTGTGCTGAAAGCAGCGATAGACTGCCAGCAGTTTGGAGCGGATGGCATAACTGTGCACCCAAGGCCGGATGAGCGCCATATACGTTATAGTGATGTAAGAGAGATAAAGGACATAATAACTACTGAGTTCAATATAGAGGGGAACCCTACAGAGGATAAGTTTGTGCAGCTTGTGCTGGAAACGAAGCCCACACAGGTGACACTGGTGCCTGATGACCCCGGACAACTGACATCTAACCACGGCTGGGATACTATAGGAAAAGCGGAGTACCTGAAGAAAATAATAGCTGTATTTAAGAATGCGGGCATACGTGTATCCATATTTGTAGACCCGGTGGAGGAAATAGTGGAGGCTGCGGCCAAGACAGGCACAGACAGAGTGGAACTATATACTGAGGCTTATGCCAAACACTACCATGATAACCCGGAAATGGCTATTGCTGACTATGTAAAGGCTGCAACAGTTGCTAATGCATATGGATTAGGGCTGAATGCCGGCCATGACCTGGATGTGGATAACCTACAATATTTTGTGAGCAATATACCGGGGCTTTTGGAGGTTTCGATAGGACATGCACTGATAAGCGATGCACTGTATTATGGACTGGAAAACACAATTCAGCTGTATAAACGGCAATTATCGGTTTTCGAATAAATAACTTTCATATATGAGGATAACTTTGGGATAATTTATATTGCTTTTAACATTTCTTTAACAAAGAATGACAATTTATTAATAATATCTACATTTTGGCTGAGTACTTTTGTCTTCGCAATATATCATAAACAATCACCTATTTTCTTCCCTATAAACCTATCCATTAAGTATTGAAACAATACTTAAGCCTTACATATTACCATAGATCATAATAGAGAAAAAACTTAATTTTTTACATGAGGGGATATCTTTACGCATTACTATGTGTAGGAATGGTGGCCGTGTCGCCTATACTATCGAAAGCGCAGCCGACTGCAAATTTTACAGCAAGCACAACATCGGGATGTTCACCGATCGTAGTGAATTTTACAGATCTGAGTACGGGGAGCCCAACCAGCTGGAGCTGGGACCTGGGAAACGGGACTACATCAACTTTACAGAATCCATCAACAACATATGTTACTGCCGGCACTTATACAGTAAAGCTTACAGCCAGTAACTCCAGCGGATCTAATACCAAGATAGTAACAGGCTATATTACAGTATTGGCCTCGCCTATCGTTTCATTTACAGCAAGCGATACGATAGCATCCTGTCCACCGCAAACGATCACATTTACCAATACCTCGGTACCGGGAGCCAGCGGCACTACGAGTTATACCTGGGATTTTGGGGACGGAACAGGATCGACAAGCGTCAATCCAAGCCATACGTACACTACAGCAGGCGCCTATAACGTATCTCTAGTAGTGACTAACAGTAATGGCTGCTCGAAGTCGCTTGTTAAATCATCTTATATACAGATGACCGCCAAGCCGACTGCTGGCTTTTCAGCGAGCAATACAACCAGCTGCACTGCGCCGGCAACGATATCATTTACTAATTCCACAACGGGTGCAACTTCTTATTCGTGGGACTTTGGTGATGGCGGGACTTCCAGCACTGCAAGCCCCTCACATACGTACAGCAGCGCCGGCACCTATACTGTAAGACTAATAGCTACCAATAGTGCAGGCTGCCCTGATACAGTGATCAAAACGAGCTATATAACTGTTAATAGTCTTCATGCAGCTTTTAGTACCAGCAGCAGTAAATGTTCGGGACAGAATATCGCGTTTACCAATAGCTCAACAGGAAGTCCTACATCATACACCTGGCTATTTGGTGATGGCACTACCGCTACAAGCGCTAACCCTACACATGCATATGGCAGTGCAGGAACTTATACTGTTAAGTTGATTGCTACTAAAGGTACTTGTAATGATACGGCAACGACAACCATTACAGTGAACCCAACCCCAACAGCAAATTTCAGTGGAGATACTGTATCGTCATGCCGTATACCAGTGACTACCAACTTTACCAATCTTTCATCAGGCGGTACTTCTTATTACTGGACATTTGATGACGGCGGCAGCTCTACAGCTACAAATCCGTCTCACACTTACACAAGCTATGGATACTATACTGTAAAGCTGCATGTTACCAACAGCTACGGCTGCCAGGACTCTATGATAAAGGGTAATTATGTAGCTGTACAACCATTGAACTCAAGCATAGCACCCGTGCAGGCGAACAACTGCTTAAGCACACCGGTATCTTTTACTAATACTACAACAGGAACATTATCTAGCTATAGCTGGAATTTTGGTGACGGAACAACATCTACTACGGCAGGGTTAACGCCGACACATACTTATACTACAGCCGGCACTTATACAGTAACCTTTAGCTATACAACCACTTCAGGCTGCAGCGGCACGGCTACGACCCATGTAACAGTGAGCACAAAACCTACTGCATCATTTACATCAACTGCAACACCTATTTGTCCTGATAACGCCGTGACATTTACCAATGGCTCGACAGGCGCCACGCATTACACCTGGTTGTTTGGTGATGGAACAAGCAGTACGAGCACCAATCCAACACATGTGTATTCATGGTCTGACACTTTTTCCGTAACGCTGATAGCAGATAATAACGGCTGTCCTGATACACTAAAGAAATCGAATTTAGTAGTAGTATATCCTACAACGGCCGATTTTACTGTAGCCTATAGCTGCAGTAATAAATTGCAGGTAAGCTTTACTAATACAACAGGCCCCGGCACAACCTGGAGCTGGAATTTTGGTGATGGTACAACCTCAACAGTAAGAAACCCCGTTCATACCTATTCGTCTTATGGCACCGATACAGTAGCACTCACGGTGACAGATACTACAACGCATTGTACCAATACTAAAAAAGTTGTTCTGACGCTGGCCACTACAGTTGCAACCTTCAGGGCAAAAGATACTATATGTAAGGGCAGTATACTTTCTCTATACGTAAATACAACTGCTAATGTGGTAAATACATGGACATTTGGAGATGGAAATAGCAGGGCGACAGGGCTTGACACAATACAATATAAATACCCAACAAGTGATACCGCAGGATTATA
Organism: Flavipsychrobacter sp.; assembly: GCA_051959855.1. Lineage (GTDB taxonomy): Bacteria > Bacteroidota > Bacteroidia > Chitinophagales > Chitinophagaceae > SZAS-30. The sequence continues at coordinate 5,813 of JBQCEX010000438.1, forward strand.
TACTATAAAGCTGGTATCGACCGATGCGCATGGTTGTACGGACTCATCAACGCAGGTAGAGCATGTGGGAGGACCATTCAGCAATTTCACCACTTCATCTCTAAGCCCGTGCCCGCCACTGACCGTTTATTTTTATGATACTGCAAAACGCGGTACAGACTATATAGCAAAACGCAAATGGACATTTGGTGACGGCAGTGTGGATACCGCTAACAATGCTACCCCTAACCATACATTTACAGGAAGCAATCCGGACACCGTGACGGAAATAGTAACGGATGTATATGGCTGTACCAGCGCTGCGTCCAATGTTATTATACCATTGAGCAAACCGTATGTCGCTTTTAGCTCTTTAGACACTTCCGTGTGTCCCGGACACATCGTCAGGTTTGCAAATGCAAGTACCGGTGCTGGTATAACATTCACCTGGTATTTTGGTGACGGCACAACAACCAACAGTGTAAATCCAACACATACTTATACTACAGGTGGCAACTATACCGTAAAACTGGTAGCTGTAACCAGCTCCGGCTGCAGTGATTCTGTGACACGCACTGCATACATTCATGTAAACAGGCTGAACCTCGGCTTTAACATGAGTGATTCATTCACCTCCTGTCCGCCACTGAATGTAAACTTCACAAACACATCTACAGGCATCAGCAACTATGCATGGTCATTTGGCAATGGTGGCAGGTCTATTTTGACCAACCCAAGCACCCTTTATACTTACCCTGGTGTATATACCGTAAAACTGGTGGGTACAGCAACTAATGGCTGTACAGACTCGACAACGAAAACTGTTACTGTAAACGGTCCGAAGGGAACCTTTAGCTATACGCCGACAATAGGTTGCGGTTCAACAACCATCAGCTTTACCTCAACCGATACGAATGCCGCTACTATAACCTGGGATATGAACAATGGTTATACCAGCACATCAACCATATCAGGCAGCCCGGCAACAAAAACATTTTCTTATACTTATACCACATCAGGTACGTATGTGCCTGTAATAACACTGACAGATGGCGCATCATGCCGTGTGTCGGTGTTTGGTACAGACACGATAAAAATAGACAAGCTGGTAGCAGATTTCAGTTTTACTCCTGACAGCTTCTGCAGCGCAGGCACTGTAAGCTTTACCGATACTGTTATCTCAGCTGTTTCGCCAGTAGCATCCCGCAGCTGGAGCTTTGGGGATGGCGGCACAAGCACTGCCCATAATCCGACACATATTTATACAGCACCAGGCAATTACACTGTACGGCTAGTAATGGCGACCAGCATTGGCTGCCACGATACGATAACTAAAACAGTAGTGATATTTGCACCGCCAACTATTAGTGCAGGTGCAGACAAATCACTATGTAACGGCATCGGATCAGTAACACTGAACGCGACAGGCGGCAGCAGCTACTCATGGTCGCCAGCTACGGGACTGTCCTGTACCAATTGTGCAAACCCGATAGCCAGCCCAACAAGCACGACAACATATATAGTAACCGGCACGGATACCCATGGCTGTACCAATACTGATACTGTAGTAGTGCGTATACGCCCGCTACCAACTGTAAGTGCAGGAACTGACAAAACGATATGTGCAGGCAGCTCTACAACATTGAGCGCAGCCGGTGGCAGCAGTTATTCATGGAGCCCGTCAACAGGACTTTCCTGCACAAGCTGCGCGAGCCCGACAGCTACTCCAGCATCAACCACGACCTATATAGTAACCGGGACGGACAGTAATGGTTGCAGCAATACCGACACCATAACAGTAAACGTACACATAGCGCCAAGCGTAAACGCAGGCGTTGATAAAGCAATATGCGCCGGCAGCTCTACATTGCTTTCAGCAACAGGTGCAGTTAGCTACTCATGGAGCCCAACAACAGGCCTTTCCTGCACATCGTGCGCAAGCCCTACCGCAAATCCGTCAGTTACCACAAACTATGTAGTAACCGGCACCGACTCATTTGGCTGCACTAATAAGGATACAGTAATTGTGCATGTAAATCCTTTACCAACAGTAAGTGCGGGACCAGACCAGGCCGCATGCAGTGTCAATTCAGTAAGCCTAACAGCTACCGGCGCATCCAGCTATTCATGGAGCCCGGCAACAGGATTATCGTGCACGACATGCGCTAACCCTAGCGCTACACCGACCAGCACTACAAGATATGTAGTAACCGGTACTGATGCTAATGGCTGTGTAAACACCGATACGGTAGTAGTAACAATTGGCACCTTACCAACAGTAAGTGCAGGACCAGACAGAGCAGTATGTAAAGGCAGTACAACTACGCTTACTGCGACAGGTGCTTCTACTTACTCATGGAGCCCGGCAACAGGACTATCATGCACAAGCTGCGCCAACCCAACTGATACTGTGAATGCAACAACCACGTATGTGGTAACCGGCACCAGTGCGGCAGGCTGCATTGGCCATGACACAATAACAATAACTGCCAAACCGCTACCTACCGTTAGTGCAGGAGCAGACAAAATAATTTGTAAAGGAAGCTCTGTCAGCCTTAATGCAACAGGGGCATCAAGCTATAACTGGAGCCCGGCAACAGGCTTGTCATGCACTGGCTGCGCCAGCCCTGTGGTGTCAGTAACATCTACTACATCTTATGTGGTGACTGGTACAGACAGCAGTGGTTGTGTAAATAAAGACACCATAGTAGTAAAGGTAAATCCATTTCCAACAGTAAGCGTGGGACCAGACAAAGCAATTTGTGCAGGCGCATCCGTCAGCCTCAACGCAACAGGCGCGAGCTCTTACAACTGGAGCCCGGCAACAGGCTTATCATGTACCACCTGCGTGAGCCCAACTGCATCGCCAACATCTACCACAACCTATACGGTAACAGGTACGGACACTAATGGCTGTGTTAATTCGGATACTATAACTATTACTGTAAATCCTCTGCCGGCAGTAAAGGCCGGTGCTGACCAATCAATATGTAAAAACAGCACTACCACACTTACAGCAACAGGTGCATCTACTTACACATGGAGCCCGACAACGGGACTATCATGCGCTACTTGTGCCAGCACAAGCGCAACAGTAAGCAGCACTACTACCTATATAGTGACTGGTACCAGTGCGGCAGGATGTACGGCAAAGGATACGGTAGTTGTAACTATTAAACCACTGCCAACAGTAGATGCAGGACCAGATGCCGGTGTATGTAAGGGTGGATCTGTAGAACTGAAAGCCAGTGGCGCAGTGAGCTATGTGTGGACACCTACTGCAACCTTGTCTTGCAGTACTTGTGACTCTACACTCGCAATGCCTGGAAGCACTACTACCTACTCTGTAGTAGGTACTGCAGCTAATGGCTGTAAGGATACCGACAATGTAGTGGTAACCGTATATCAGCCACCTGTGATAACAGTGACACATGACACCATACTATGTAATGGATCGAGCATACAACTGAATGCATCAGGCGCCTCGACCTATAGCTGGCGGCCTGCAAGCAGCCTGTCGTGCAATACATGTCCGAGCCCTGTAGCAAATCCATCAACGACAACAACCTATGTAGTGACAGGTGTAGATGTACACGGCTGTGCTGACTCTAACAAAGTAACCGTAAATGTTATAGACAGGGCTGCAATAACAATTGGCCCCGATGATACTTTGTGTAAGGGGCAATCTGCAAATCTATATGCAACGGGCGGATCTGACTACGAATGGGTACCAAGCGATGGATTGAACAACAGTACAGTAAGCGACCCGGTAGCCAACCCTGACACTACTACTACCTACACTGTGATCATCAAGCAGAAATCCTGCTTTACAGATACTGAACATGTAACAGTGGTAGTGTACCCGATACCAACTGTATCGCTGGGAGCAGACCAAACTATATTCGCAGGCAGCAGTGTACAGCTATATGCAAATGGCAGCAACATACTAACCTACGAATGGACACCAAGTGACGGACTAAGCTGCACTGACTGCCAGAACCCTACCGCTATACCAAAGAAGACTATTACTTATACCGTAAATGTAACCGGAGCAGGCGGCTGTAAGGCGCAGGATGATATAACTATTAATGTGCGCTGCGAAAGCAGCCAGGTGTTTGTACCTAATACCTTTACTCCTAATGGAGACGGTCTTAACGACCGCTTCTACCCTAGCGGCAAAGGAATCTCATCCATTAAGCGCTTCAGTGTATATAACCGCTGGGGTGAGCTGGTGTACCAAATGGACAACATGCCGCTGAACGACCCTACAATAGGCTGGGACGGCACTTATAAAGGCATGCAGGCAAAACCGGATGTATTTGTTTACATAATAAGTGCTACCTGCGAAACAGGTGACCCTATAGAGATAAAAGGTGACGTATCACTAGTGCGATAGAAAATAAAAAATTATTACTTACAAAAATTGAACATGAGAAAACAGCTATTCTTGATGATATGTGCGGCAGGCATAGGCTACACAGCCAGTGCGCAGGATATTCATTTTTCACAGTTCTATGAAAATGCAATTCTCCGTAACCCTGCACTTACCGGCATATTCAGTGGCGATTATAAAGCCGGCATTAATTACCGCACCCAGTGGAGCAATATATCCGTTCCATTCCAGACGGCGCTGGTTTCAGCTGAAACGCGCATAGTGACTAACAGTGAAACAGGCGACTGCGTGAGCTTTGGCGTGACGGCAAGCTATGACAAAGCGGGCAGCATAGATTTTACCAGTATGCAGGTATATCCGGCCATTAACTATAACAAGTCGATGGAGGATAAACATAACACTTACTTGTCTGTCGGCTTTACGGGAGGTTATATACAGCGCAGCGTGGACCAGCAGAAGATGACTTTCAGCAGTCAATATGTAAACGGCTCTTACAGCGCTTATAATCCATCAGGCGAAAATGAGCCATTCAAAAACATACAGAACTATGATCTTGGTGCGGGTGTGAGCCTGAACAGTTCGCTTGGGGAAGAAAACCAAGTGAATTACTATATAGGTGCGGCAGCATACCATATTACACAACCTAACCAAAGCTTTGAAGGCAGCGACCAGGTGATACGCCTGACTACCAGGTGGAGTGGCAACATGGGTTTCAAATACAACATCAACTCCCAATATGCGGTTACTTTCCACATGAACTATACCAACCAGGCCCCCTATGAAGAATGGATAGGCGGTGGCTTAGTGAGCTGGAAAAGCCTGAACACTGCTGTGGCCAGCAATAACATAACTGTGTATGCAGGCCTTTTCTACCGACTGAATGATGCGATAATACCTACTATGAAAGTTGACTACCAGGCATACTCGATGACAGTATCATATGATATAAACAACTCCACATTAAAACCAGCTACCAATGGTGTAGGTGGCTATGAAATTTCTCTTTTCGTGAGAGGTAATTACAAGAAAAATGCAAGAAATACAGACGCCACAAGATGTCCTCATTTTGAAGACCTGAACAATGGTTTTCAACAGTAGGCATTGAAAAAGATCAGTAAAATAAAAGCCCCACGATTGCGGGGCTTTTATTTATATACAAGTAATGTAAGGCTAAGAAGGATTGTAAACGAATTTGAAACCGATACCGTGAATAGTCTGCAATTCTACTCCGGGTTGTTCTTTCAGGTATTTGCGCACCTTCGTGATAAATACGTCCATGCTTCTACCCAGGAAGTAATCGTCTTTGCCCCAAACGTTCATCAGTATTTCATCGCGCTTTAATACACGGTTAGCATTAAGGCACAGGAACTTTATAAGGTCAGCTTCGCGCTGTGTAAGCTGGTGTTCCGTCTTACCGCTGCGCAATGTGAGATTATTGTAGTCGAAGTCCATGTTGCCGATCTTAAACTCAACCGGGGCATTTTCTTCTTTTTTCTTTGTGCGTTTCAGAAACACTTCTACGCGCAGCAGCAGTTCCTGTAAATTGAATGGTTTAGTGATATAGTCGTCCGCCCCGCTTTTGAAGCCTGCTATCTTATCATCATCCATTGATTTGGAAGTAAGCAGCAGGATGGGAATAGCTTCGTTTTTTTTCCTTATTTGGTTAGCGAGGTACATAACATCCTTTTTAGGCAGCACCACATCGAGCAGGCACATGTCAAAATTGTTTTTCATGAACTGCTGCCAGCCACTTTCACTGTCGGAGCAATGAACCACTTCAAAACCATTCTTCTGCAAACTATCTTTAACCACAAAGCTTAAGGTAGGATCATCTTCTACCAATAATATCTTGGCTCTGGACTCAGGCATAAGTAAACTTTATTTTTTTATAATGTATGGTAAATGTACTGTGTTTTTCTATTTAAAACTAATACGATATGCGAATTTAAAGCATTGATAAACACTATTGATATGCTATTTTACCCGTGCGGGGTTATTAGCTATGAATGTCTCCCAACTACTTGCTTTTTTTGATGTTTTCTTTATAACGATACCGGCTTTGTCTGCCTTAGG